>JAFSXP010000232.1 GCA_017443965.1 Oscillospiraceae bacterium | reverse complement strand
TAAGCTGATGCAATCAATTTGAATACGGTTTTGACGGGCATCTTTCCGCCAATGCTGCGGAACCCGCCTTGATAATACACAAAGTATTCTCTGCGTCGCTTTCCTTGCCTTGACGAAAATCTGCATCGTCAAAACTGCTTCGCACCTCACAGCGAGAATTCTTCGAGGGATTTTCGTCATGCGAAGGTAGCATTTACTATTACACGCGCCCGTCCCGCCCGATTACCGAAACAGATTATAACATTGCCATGAAAGGGTTTTCGCGTTTTTCAGAAAAAACAAACATGGAAAAAGCCCTTGAATTATTATCAACAATGTACGGTTTTAAGTTCGATGTTTTATAATGGGGTGAACGATATGGGAACGACAGAAAAACAGTATATGTTGGATGATAGAAACCTTGACGTTCGGGTAATACGCGAAATGAGCGACGATGAATTCCGTAAAAAATACGGAGAATATATTCCGGCATTTAAGGAAAAGTGTAAAAAACTTGGCATTTCATTTGACATATAATTATTGCCCGCCGTCCACAAAAGGGCGGCGGTTTTTATTGCCGCAACCCGTCAAAAACTGCAGGGGGGCGGTTGCCCGCCAAGCGACAAGGGGCGAAAAGCACCGAAGAGGTCCGCTGTGAGGCGTGTCCAAATTGGTTGCATCAGCTTATGCCGCCGACGGGATCGTTTGATCCCGTCGGCGTTTTTCTCTTGACCTGCGGCGGTTTGACTGATATAATTTGACAGTCAAAACAAAAGACGAAATACGGAGGGAACACCATGGAACAGCAAACGAGAAGACTTGTCACCCGAAGCGATTTTGACGGACTGGCATGCGCCATGATGCTCAAGGAGCTCAAGCTGATCGACGAGATCAAGTTCGTGCATCCCAAGGACATGCAGGACGGCAAGATCGAGCTTTCCAAAAACGATATTACCACCAATCTGCCGTACGATCCGCGCGTCGGGCTCGCATTCGATCACCACGAATCCGAGGTCAGCCGCCTCAAGGCGACCGAGACGGGCGGCACCTTGATCATCGACCCGAAGGCGCGCAGCGCCGCCCGCGTGGTGTACGACTACTACGGCGGCAAAAAGACGTTCCCGCGCATCTCGGACGAGCTGATCGAGGCGGTCGACAAGGGCGACAGCGCGGACTTCACGCTCGACGAGATCCTCAACCCCACGGGCTGGGTGCTGCTGCATTTTCTGATGGACGCGCGCACCGGTCTCGGCAGGTTCCGCGAGTTCCGCATCTCCAACTACGCGCTGATGATGGAGCTGATCGACTACTGCCTCGAGCATTCGATCAACGAGATTTTGGAGCTTCCCGACGTCAAAGAGCGCGTCGAGCTCTACTTTGAGCAGGCGGAGCTTTTCAAGGCGCAGCTGCAGCGCATCGCGAAGGTCGAGGGCAAGGTCGTCGTGCTCGATCTTCGGAATGAGGAGACGATCTACGCCGGAAACCGCTTCATGGTCTACGCGCTCTATCCCGACACGCAGATCTCCGTCCACGTGGCGTGGGGCTTCCAGAAGCAGAACACCGCGGTCATGATCGGCAAGTCCATCGTCAACAAGGGCTCGAAGGTCAACATCGGCGAGCTGTGCCTGAAGTACGGCGGCGGCGGTCACTTCAACGCCGGCACCTGCCAGCTTGACAACGACGTGGTCGACAGCGAGCTGCCAGACATCATCAAGGCGCTCAACGCCTGAATACAAACAAAACCCCCGACGGCAGTCGGGGGTTTTGTTTGCTTGTCAACGTCCGCCGCGTGTGCTATCATGGAGAAAAGACGGGAGGGGATCGTATGCTGACGCCGTTCAAGCCGGGCGCGATCAACATCAAGGAGGCGAGCCGCCTTGCAAAGCAGAGCGCGGCGCAGCCATCGTATCCGGTCGAGCATTTTATCCGCGCGGGCGAGGAATACACCACGCCCGAACGCAGCGTGCCCGCGCCGTATTTTCGCCGCGCGTTCACGGTGCGGGAGGATCTCCGCTCCGCTGTTCTGACTGTGGGCGCGCTCGGTCTTTATGAGGCGCGCTGCAACGGCGAAGATTTCACGAAGGGACCGCTCGCGCCGTACCGCGCGAATCCCGATCACCGCGTGTATTTTGACGAGTACGATCTGACCGACCGTCTGCGTCCGGGGAAAAACGCGCTGGCGTTTACGGTCGGCGTCGGGCTGCAGAGCAGCGTGCATCCCAAGTGGAAGTGGCGCTTTCTGCCGTGGCGCGGTGCGGTGCAGCTCGCGTTTTCGCTGGAGCTGACGTATGAAAACGGCGAAACGGAGATGGTCGTCTCCGACGGCGAGACGAAAACGGCGCCTTCGCCGATCGTCTTCAACGACTATCACCTCGGCGAATACTACGACGCGCGGCTGGAAACGGACGGCTGGGACGCGCCGGACTTCGACGACGGCACATGGCGCGCGGCGATCCCCGCGCCGAAACCCGGAGGCACGGCTTGCTGCTGCGAGGCGGAGCCGATCGCGTTTTTCGAGACGCTTGCGCCGGTCTCGGTCACGCCGTTCGAGGACGGCTGGATCTATGATTTCGGCGTGAACTGCGCGGGCGTGTGCCGTCTGACCGTCCGCGGCGAGCGCGGGCAGAAGATCGTGCTGCGCCACTTTGAGCGCATGCATGACGGCGAGCCGTTCTGGAAGCGGATCTCCGTGCCCGGACTGCGGCTGCAGGAGGACGAGTATATCTGCCGCGGCGAAGGGGCGGAGACGTGGCAGCCGCGCTTTACCTACCACGGCTTCCGCTACGCGCTGGTCACGGGGATCACGGCGGCGCAGGCGACGAAGGATCTGCTGCGCTTTCGTGTGATGCACTCCGACCTGCCGATGACAGGCTGTTTCTCGTGCGACAACGATACGGTGAACAAGCTGCAGGCGGCGGCGCTGTGCTCTGATCTGTCGTGCTTCTTCTATTTCCCGACCGACTGCCCGCAGCGCGAAAAGCACGGCTGGACGGGCGACGCGCGTCTCTCCGCCGAGCAGATGGCGTACAATTTCGATCCGACGCGAAGCTGGCGCGAATGGCTGCGGAACATCTACTGCGCCATGACGCCGGAGGGCGCGCTGCCCGGCATCGTGCCGACAGGCGGCGTCACCTACGACTGGGGCAACGGTCCCGCGTGGGACGGCGTGATCGCGGAGCTGCCGTATCAGGCGTACCGCTTCTACGGCGACCGGCGTATCGCGGCTGAAGCGTGCGTGCCGCTGATGCGCTGGCTGACCTATTTGACGACGCGCCGCCGCGAAGACGGGCTGATCGGCTTCGGGCTCGGCGACTGGTGCGACGTCGGCGCGAAGGAGGTCTGGTGCCGGACGCCGCAGCTGCTGACGGATACGGTCGTTGCCGTCGACGTCGCGCGCAAGGCGGCGCTGCTGTTTGACGTCTCGGGCAGACCGCTTTTTCGCCGCTTCGCCGAGGAGCTTGCCGACGATCTGCTGACCGCCGCGCGGCGCGAGCTGATCGACCATGCGCGGCTCCTTGCCTACGGCGAGACGCAGACCGCGCAGGCGATGGCGCTGTATTACGGCATTTTCACGCCCGGGGAATTCGGCGGCGCGTTTGAAAATCTGCTCGCCATGATCCACGACGAGGACGATCATTTTTCCACCGGCGTGCTGGGCGCGCGGGTGATCTTCCGTCTGCTGGCGGAGCACGGACAGGCGGAGCTTGCGCTGCGCATGATCGTGCGCGAGGATGCGCCCTCCTACGGCAGTCTGATTGCGCGCGGCGCGACGTCGCTGTGGGAGGAGTTCGACGGCGGCGATCCGCCGCGCGGCGATGAAAACCATCACTTCTGGGGCGATGTCTCGGCGTGGTTCTACCGTTATCTTGCGGGCGTGCGGCAAAATCCCACGGCGCGGGACGTAAACGAAACGGATGTCGCGCCGTGCTTCCCCGTCGGGGTGAATGCCGTCACGGCATCGTGCTGCGGCGTGTCGGTGGATTGGAAGCGCAGCGGAGACGAAATCGCGTTTACGCTGACTGTCGCGGAGGGAAAGCACGGCGAGTTCCGTCTGCCGGACGGCTGGCGGTTCGACGGCGGCGAGCGGACAATGCCGCTCGCGAGCGGAAAATACCGCGTCGTGCGAAACCTTGCGGAATAAAAAACCGTCTTTTATGATGACAGACGTTACAGAGAGAGGTGTTGTCACGTTGAACGACGAACAGATCGTTTCGCTGTTTTTCGACAGGTCGGAGGACGCGCTTACCGCGGCACAGGAAAAATACGGCGGTCTGTGTCTCAGCACGGCGCGGCGCATCCTGCCGGACGCGCGCGACGCGGAGGAGTGCGTCAACGACGCGTGGGTGCGCGTCTGGAACGCGATCCCGCCGGAGCGTCCGCGCTATCTGGGCGCATATATCGCGCGGATCGCGCGAAACGCGGCGCTGGACCGCTATCACTACAACAGCGCGGACAAGCGCAGCACGCAGCTGACCGAGGCGTTCGAGGAGCTGTCGAACGTGCTGCCCGCGCGTGACGACGGCGCACCGGAGGACCGGCAGGCGTTCTCGGATTTCGTGGCGTCGTTTTTGCGTTCGCTCAGCCGCGAAAACCGCGTGTTCTTCGTCCGCTACTACTGGTACGGCGAAAGCGTCGGCGAGATCGCGCGCGACTGCCGCGTGGGCGAGGGGAAGATCAAATCCTCGCTGTTCCGCACGAGGACGAAAATGCGCGAAGCCATGGAAAAGGAGGGGATCCGGCTGTGAACGAAGAGCGGTTTATGATGTTTGAGACGGCGCTGCCGGAGGAGTTCGCCGAGGAGGCGCACCGTCCGCTCCCGAAAAAGCAGCCGTGGCTTGCGGTCGGTGCGCTGGCGGCGTGTCTGGCAGTTGCGGCTGCGGTGTATTTCACCGTGCCGCAGTTCGCGCCCGACCGCATGAAGACCACGACGACCGCGGAGGAAGCGACAGCGGAGACCGAAGATGTGGCGATGATGCGCACGGCGGTGACATCGGAAGCGGCGCCGGAGGCAGCGGAGGAAGCGCCGACGACGTACGGCGCGTCCGCCAAGACGGAGTCGGTCGCGCAGGACGGCGCCGAGGACGCCGGATCCGGCGCGTCGCGTGCGGCGATCAACGCGCCCGCGGACGCGGTCGACGTCGAGAATATCGTCGCCTGCGGGGAGGATGCGTACAGCTCCTATGAGGAGACGATCTTCCGTGTGAACGGCGTCCGCTGCACGGTGCGGCGGCAGGCGGTGCGTCCGGAGGCAGCGCTCGACGAGACGGTAAACGGCACGTCCGCGGAGTTGCAGTCGGAATTGGCGCAAAGCGCCGAGGGCGCGGTGGACGGCGTACCCGCGGTCCTGCGCTGGAACGAGGGGCAGGAGGGACAGATCCTCTGGCAGTACGGCGGCGAGCAGTTCTGCCTGACGATGGACGAAGGCGCGTCCTTTGCGGCGCTGACCGACCTTGCGGAGCAGGTCTTCGTCACGGTGACCGAATAGCATAAAAAACGCAGCCGCTAAGCGGTTGCGTTTTTTATGCCTTCATCGCGGCGGCGTAGAGGTCGTTTTTCGGGAAGCCCGTCTCTGCGGCGACCTCGCGCACGGCGTCCTTTTTGGAAAGCCCGTCCGCCGTCCGTTGCTTCACCAGCGCCAGCGCGTCCTCGAGCGTCAGCGTTTCTTTTTTCGCCGCCTCCGCGCCCGCGACGATCAGCACGTATTCCCCGCGCGGCGGCGTCTCGGCGTACAGTGCCTGCGCCTGCGCGATCGTCGTGCGCACGATCTCCTCGTGCAGCTTCGTCAGCTCGCGGCACAGCGCGATCCTCCGCTCGCCGCCGAACGTCTTGCACAGATCGTCCAGCGTCGCAGTCAGCTTATGCGGCGCTTCGTCAAAGATCATCGTCCGCGTTTCCGCCGTCAGCGAGGCAAGATGCTCGCGGCGGCTTTTTTTGCAGGTGGAGAGAAAGCCCTCGAACGTGAACCGCCCGGTCGGCAGACCGGACGCCGCCAGCGCCGTGATCGCGGCGCACGGACCGCAGATCGCGCAGACCGGGATCTCCCGCTCCGCGCACAGCCGCACCAGCTCCTCGCCGGGATCGGAGATTGCGGGTGTGCCCGCGTCGGTCACCAGCGCGCAGGTCTCGCCGGCGGCAAGGCGCGCGGCGATCTTTTCGCCGCTTTCGCGCTTGTTGTGCTCGTAGTAGCTGACAAGCGGCTTGTGAAGCTCCATATGATTGAGCAGCTTCCGCGTCACACGCGTGTCCTCTGCGGCAATGAAATCCGCCGCTTCCAGCGTCTGCCGGATACGGGGCGAAATATCGCCCAGGTTGCCGATCGGCGTCGGCACCAGGTAGAGCGTGCCCGCCATCATATCACTTCCTCTCGATGGTACGCGCGGCGGCAGGCGGCGGTTTCGCTTCCGTCCGCGCGGTACAGGATCAGATCCTCCGCCAGCGTCAGCCCCGGCTTTCCGCAGCGAACCGCCTCTATAAGAAACAGGCTGCGCTTTTGCCCCGGGCGGTGGCGGATGAATTGCAGACGCTTCGGCTCCAGCCCCGCTTCGCGCATGGCGCACAGCAGATCGGCAAGCCGCTCGGCGCGGTACACCACGCTGAACCTGCCGCCGGTTTTCAAAAGCCATGCCGCTGCCGCGCAGAGTTCCTCCGACGCGCAGGTCAGTTCCGCCCGCGCGGGATCGTTTCCCGCGGGATGGTACGGCGGATTGGAGACGGCGCAGTCGAACCGGCCGGCGGGCAGCAGCGAGCGCACCTTGCGCAGGTCGCCCTCGATCACGCGGAAGGGAAGACCGTTCGCCTCCGCGTTCTTTTTTGCCGCGTCCGCCGCGCGCCCGTTCAGCTCAATGCCGGTGACGGCGCACGTCGGATCGTTCGCCAGCAGCATCAGCGCGATTGCGCCGCAGCCGCAGCCGAGATCGCACACCGACGCGCCCTTTTTGACGCGGGCAAAGTCCGCCAGCAGCACGCTGTCCGCGCCGAGCGGGAACTCGCCCGCGGGGGTTTCCAGCGTCACGCCGTTCCAAAGCAGTTCTGTCGCCATGGCGTTTTTCCTCATAAGAATGCCCCTGTGGTTTCCACAGGGGCATGATTCGGGCTGCGGATCACGCTTCGGCGATCGCGCCCATCGGGCAGGTATCCGCGCAGGTCCCGCAGGAAACGCACTGATCCGCGTCGATCACATAGCGGTCGTCGCCCTCCGTGATGATGCCCAGCGGGCAAGCCCCGGCGCAAGCGCCGCACTTGACGCAGGCGTCGCTGATCTGATAAGCCATGAATCACACCTCCTGTGCTTATTCTTTTTCCATTCTATCACAAATTTCGCAAAATGCAATAAATCTTTTTTCCGTGTTTGAATCGCCGCGTCACATGGGAAAAATACCCGCGAAAGGGGTTTTCTCATGCGACTGACAGAACAGTTCTGCGAGGATATGCTGGCGCAGGCGGCGGGCACGGCGCCGGTCGTGGGACGCGGCGCGGAGACGGAGACGGTCATCGAGATCCTGTGCCGCCGCAGCAAGTGCTGCCCCGCGCTGATCGGCGAGCCGGGCGTCGGCAAAACGGCGATCGTCGAGGGGCTGGCGCAGCGGATGGCGGCGGGGCAGGTGCCGGACCGTCTGCGCGGCAAACGGCTGCTGTCGCTCAACATGGCGAGCCTGCTCGCGGGCACGAAATACCGCGGCGAATTTGAAGAGCGCGTGCGCGACGTGGTGGCGGAGCTGCGCAGAAGCGGCAACGTGATCCTCTTTATCGACGAGCTGCACACCATCGTCGGCGCGGGCAGCGCCGAGGGCGCCATCGACGCAGCAAATCTGCTCAAGCCCGCGCTCGGGCGCGGAGAAATCCAGATCATCGGCGCGACGACGCTTTCCGAGTACCGCCGCCATATCGAAAAGGACGCGGCGTTGGCGCGCAGGTTCCGCACCGTGACCGTGCGCGAACCGTCGCCCGAGGAGGCGGCGAGGATGCTGCGGGGGCTTCGCCCCGTGCTGGAGGCGCACCACGGCCTTCGCATCAGCGACGAGGCGATCCGCGCTGCGGTCGAACTGTCGTGCCGCTATCTGACGGACGGCTTTCTGCCCGACAAGGCGGTCGATCTGCTGGACGAGGGCGCGTCCCGCGCCTATCTTCGCCCGGGGGAGGGGTTCTGCTTTTCCCGCCGCGCCGAGCGCCGCACGGTCACGGCGGCGGACGTGGCGTACTGCGCGTCGAAGCGGACGGGTATCCCCGTCGGCGATCTGACCGCGCCGGAGCGGGCGCGTCTGCGCGATCTGGAGGACGACCTGCGGCGCTGCGTGTTCGGGCAGGACGCGGCGATCCGCGCCGTCGCGTCCGCCGTGCGGCGCGGACGGCTCGGTCTGCGCGACCCGAAGCGTCCCGTCGCGTCGATGCTCTTTACCGGTCCGACAGGCGTGGGCAAGACGGCGCTTTGCAAGGCGCTGGCGCAGTGCGTCTACGGCAGCGGCGACGCGCTGATCCGCCTGGACATGTCGGAGTACGCCGAGCGCCACACGGTCTCGCGCCTTCTCGGCGCGCCGCCCGGCTATATCGGGCACGGCGAGGGCGGCGAGCTGACCGAAAAGGTCCGCCGCCGTCCGTACAGCGTCGTGCTGCTCGACGAGATCGAAAAAGCCGACCGCGCCGTGGCGGGACTGCTGCTGCAGGTGCTGGACGAGGGCGTGCTGACCGACGCGGAGGGCAGGAAGACCGATTTCCGCAATACGATCATCATTATGACGTCCAACCTCGGCGCGTCCGACGCCGCGCTCGGCTTCGCGCCCGTGCGGCAGACGGGACGGCGCGCGCCGTCGCTCAAAACGTGGTTCAGCCCGGAACTGCTCGGCAGGATCGACTGCGTGGCGCCGTTCGCCCCACTTTCCGCCACCGCGCTGACCGCCGTCGCGTCCGCGCAGATCTCCGAACTCTGCGGGCGCGTGAAGCAAAGCGGCGTGCGCGTTGTCTGCGGCGCGGAGGTGAGCGCGTATCTGGCAAGCCGCTGCGACGGACAGGGCGGCGCCAGACAGCTCCGCGAGCTGCTGCGCGATACAGTCGAAGACCCGCTTGCCGCGCTGCTTCTGGAGGATCCGGCGCTTTACGGCGCCGAGATCACGCTGCAGGGCGGCGGCGTTTCCGTCCGCGCCCAAACGCCGTCAAGGAAGCCCGCTTTGCCCTGACTTTTTCAGGGCAGGGCGGGCTTTTTTGCGTCTTGAAAACGCAGTCCAAAAAAATGGTAATTTTTACGAATTAGGGGTTGCAATCTGCGAAAAAATATAGTATAGTATGGTCAAGTGGTGAATAATGGTGGCAATATTCACCCAAGTGGATAAAAGTGGTGAATTTTACGGAAGGGAGGCGGCACGATGGACGGCGCTCTTTACGGACAGTATCAACACAATATCGACGCAAAGGGCAGAGTCTTCATGCCGGCGAAATTCCGCGACGTACTGGGCGAGGTCTTCTACGTGATGCCCGGTATCGAGATGTGCCTGAACGTCTACAGCAAAGAGACGTGGCAGGTCATGCAGGAGAAGATCAACGCCATCCCGCTGTCAAAGCGCGGCGACCTGCGCGTGTTCATGGCGAACATCTGTGAATGTGTGCCGGACAAGCAGGGGCGCATCCTGCTGCCGGGCAAGCTGCGCGAGTACGCCTCGCTGGAACAGGACGCCGTGATCATCGGGCAGGGTGACCACGTGGAGATCTGGCCGAACGAGCCTTACAGCACCGAGGAGAAAGAGAACCTCTCGCCGGCGTATATCAAGCACTCGCTTGACGTGCTCGGCATCTGATGAGCTTCGAGCATGTGCCCGTGCTGCTGCGGCAGTGCTTTGACGGGCTGAACATCCGCCCCGACGGCGTGTATCTGGACGGGACGCTCGGCGGCGCCGGACACTCGCGCGAGATCGCGAAGCGTCTGACGACCGGTCGGCTGATCGGCGTCGACCGCGACGAAAATGCGCTGGAGGCGGCGGAGGAGCGGCTGCGGGAGTTTGGCGACCGCGTGACGCTTGTTCATGACAACTTTGAAAATCTTGCGCAGATCCTGCAAGGCTTGGGGCTTGAGAAGATCGACGGCATGCTGTTCGATCTCGGCGTCTCCTCGCCGCAGCTGGACGACGCGGAGCGCGGGTTCAGCTACACGGCGGACGCGCCGCTGGACATGCGCATGAACTCCGGCGATCGCCTGACCGCGCGCGAGGTGGTCAACGAATGGCCGCGCGAGGAGCTGCGGCGCATCCTGTTCGACTACGGGGAAGAGCGCTACGCGCCGCTGATCGCAGCGGCGATCGAACGCAGACGCACGGAAAGACCGATCGAGACGACGCTGGAGCTTGCGGACATCATCCGCGCCGCGATGCCGCCGCAGGCGCTGCGGGAAAAACAGCATCCGGCAAAGCGATCGTTCCAGGCGATCCGTATCGCAGTCAATGACGAGCTCGGCGCGGTCGAGCGGATGACGGCGGTCGCGCCCGAGCATCTTGCGCCCTTCGGGCGGCTTTGTGTGATCTCGTTCCATTCGCTGGAGGATCGTATCGGGAAAAACGCCATGCAGGCGGCGGCAAGGGGCTGTACGTGCCCGCCGGAATTTCCGGTCTGCGTCTGCGGCAAAAAACCGACGCTTCGGCTCGTGACGAAAAAACCGGTCACGGCGGACGCGGCGGAGCTGGAACAGAATCCAAGATCGCGAAGCGCAAAGCTGCGCGTCGCGGAGAGAATATAGGAGGAACGCACAATGGCACTGGAATACACCGAAACCTATCGCGGCTACGGCTCGTACGAGCAGGGCAGCGCCGTCCGCCAGCCGCGTCATCGGACGCTTCCCGCCGACCGCCCGCAAAAGCGCGCGGAAAACGGCACGAGCGCGGTATCCGTCCCGCTGACGGTGCTGGGCATCCTCGCTGCGATGTGCATCCTTCTGATCCTCGTCTTCGCGCACAACCGTCTGTACGCCGTGACCAGCGAGATCAGCGCGAGCCGTGTAAGGCTGGAGACGCTGCAGGAAGAGCGCGACAAGCTGGCGGGACAGTACAACGGCATGATCGACTACCGCATGATCGAGGCGGAGGCGACCGAGCGCCTCGGCATGACGAAGCCGAACGGCAGCCAGACCGTCTACGTCAATCTGGCGGGCGCGGACCGCGGCGAGGTGCTGCACGGCGAAAGCATGCTCGGCTCGCTGAGCGGACTGATGAAAGAGGGCTTTTCCAATTTGTCGGTATACTTGTCGGCGGCGGGCACATAAAAATAGCGCGGGAGACAAGTTCGTTTTTCCACACAATGCCCGGGGCGGTCACAACGGTTTCCGCCCCGGTTTTTAACAGGGTGAACCGATTATGCGCAGAGAACGCGACGTAAAAACCGAAAACGGCAGCGCCCGTGACGCGCTTGTCAGCCGCACGATGATCCTGATGATCGTGTGCGGCGTCTGCGCGTTTTTAGGGCTGATCATCGCGCTGTTCAACGTCATGGTCGTCCACCACGAGGAGTACGAAAAAAAGGCGATCCGCAACCAGACCAGCTCTGTCAGCGTCAAGGCGCAGCGCGGCGCGATCTACGACAGCAACATGAACATCCTCGCCGCGTCGTATTCGGTGCAGGACGTCTACGTCAACCCGAAGGAGATCAAAAACGAGGACCAGGACGCCGAGGCAATGGCGTCGAAGCTCTCGGAGCTGCTCGGCGTCGAGCGCGACTTTGCGCTCAAGCAGATCCGGGACACCGACTACGCCTACCGCATCATCAAAAAGAAGATCCCGCAGGAGACCGCTTCGGCGCTGCTGGATTATGTCGTCAACGAGCAGGTCAAGGGCGTCTACATGGAGCCGTCGCAGCTGCGCTACTATCCCTACGGCGCGCTGGCGGCGCAGGTGCTGGGCTTCGTCAACAAGGACGACGTCGGCGGCGAGGGGCTGGAGGCGTATTACGAATCCACGCTGGTCGGCAACTCCGGCAAGGTCATCACCACGCGCGGCAACAACGGCACCGCGATGCTCTATACCTATGAAAAGTACTATGACGCGTCGAACGGCAACGATCTGGTGCTGACGATCGATTCGACCGTGCAGTACTATGTGGAGAAAAATCTGAAATCCGCCATCGAGCGCTATACGGTGCTCAACGGCGGGTTTGCGCTGGTGATGGACGTCAACACCGGCGCGATTTTGGGCATGAGCACGCAGGGCAGCTTCGACCCGAACGACTATCTGGAGATCTACGACACCGCCAAGGCGGAAAAGCTGGAGGAAATGTACCGGACGGCGATCGCCAATCCCGAGGGCAGCGAGGCTTATAAAGAGGGACTTGCGGCGTATAACGAGCAGATGGGCAAGGCGCGCCTGAAGCAGTGGCGCAACCGCGCGGTGTCCGACGGCTACGAGCCGGGCAGTACGTTCAAACTGATCACGCTGGCGTCGGCGCTGAACGACAACGCCGTGTCGCTTGACGATACGTTCTTCTGCGGCGGCAGCGCGAACTTTGCGGGACGTGAACAGACGCTGCACTGCTGGAAGCACGAGGGGCACGGTCAGCAGACGACCGCGCAGGCGCTGGGCAATTCCTGCAACATCGCGTTCGCCAACATCGGACTCAAGGTCGGCGGCGAGCGGTTTTACCGCTACGTCAACGCCTTCGGTCTGACCGAGCCGACGGGCATCGACCTGCCCGGCGAGGGCAAGGGCTTCTTCTTCTCGCGCGATACGCTGACCGGCGCGTCCACCGCGTCGCTGATCTCCGCGTCGTTCGGTCAGACGTTCAAAATTACGCCCCTGCAACTTGTCCGCGCGGTGTCGGCGATCGTCAACGGCGGCTATCTGCTGCAGCCGTACGTCGTCGCCGAGGTGCACGACGCGGACGGCAACACCATATCGAAGACCGAGCCGCACGTGCTGCGGCAGGTCATCAGCGAGGAGACCTCCAAAACCATGCGGCAGCTGATGGAGTTCGTCGTCACCGACGGCACCGCCTCCGCCGCGAAGACAGCGGGCTACCGCGTCGGCGGCAAGACCGGCACGTCCGAAAAGATCGACGAATACGACGAGTACGGCAATCCCGTGGACGACAAGATGGTCTCGTTCGTCGGCGTCGCGCCGATCAACGATCCGAAATACATCGTGCTGGTCGTGCTGGATACGCCCAGCCGCGAGACCGGCCTCTACATCGGCGGCGGCGCCATGGCGGCGCCCACCGTCAAGGACATCCTCACCGACATCCTGCCGCATCTCGGCGTGGAGCCGGACTATTCCGACGAGGACATCAGCGCGGTCAACATCGCGGTGCCGAACGTGCTGGGCATGCGCCCGTCCGAGGCGACCTCCGCGCTCACCGAGCGCAGCCTCAGCTACCGCGCCGTCGGCGACGGCGAGACCGTCACCGCGCAGATCCCCGCCGCGGGCGCGAGCGTGCCCGGCAATTCCGAGCTGGTGCTCTACTTCGGCGGCGACGTGCCGTCCGAGCCGGTCACGGTGCCCGATTTCCGCGGCATGACCGTCGCGCAGGCGTCTGGCGCGGCGACGACCTACGGACTGTATCTGCAGGCGCGCGGCACGGATAAGATCTCCGGCTATATCTATGTGACCTATCAGAACGTCGAGCCCGGCGCCGAGGTGCCGCGCGGCACGACGGTCGACGTGGAATTTACCAACAACAGCGTACAGGACTGACGGAGGACACTGGCATGAGACTCGCGACGCTTCTGGAAGGTATCTCCGTGCGGGAGATGACCGCCGATCCCGAGATGGAGATCGGCGGCGTCAGCTACGATTCGCGCGCGGTGCGGCCGGGACAACTTTTTGTCGCGGTCGTCGGCTATGCGACGGACGGCCACAAGTACATCGAGGGCGCGGTGAAAAACGGCGCCTGCGCCGTTCTGTGCCAAAAGAAGCCGACGGTCGACGTGCCGTATATCCTGGTGGACGATTCCCGCGCCGCGCTGGCGGACGTGGGGGACAATTGGTACGGACACCCCTCTGCGGAGATGACCGTGATCGGCGTCACCGGCACGAACGGCAAGACGACCATGACGTATCTGCTGAAATCCATTCTGGAGAAGACCCGCGGCGCGAAGGTCGGTCTGATCGGCACCATCCAAAACATGATCGGCGAAAAGCCGGTCGAGACCGAGCACACCACGCCCGAGAGCCTCGATCTGCACGGACTGCTGCGCGAGATGGCGGACGCCGGCTGCACGCACGTCGTGATGGAGGCGTCGTCGCATGCGCTGTATCTCGACCGCACGCGGCGCATCCGCTTCAAGGTCGGCATCTTCACCAATCTGACCGAGGATCATCTGGATTTCCACAAGACGATGGAAAACTACCGCAAGGCGAAGGAGATCCTGTTCCGAAACTGTGAGCTCGGCGTGTTCAACCTCGACGATCCCGCGGCGAAGCCGATGATGGAGGCGTCAACGTGCGAAAAGCTGACGGTCTCCATCGGCTGCGACGAGGCGGACCTTTCGGCGCGCAATCTGCGGCTGAAGCCCGACTGCGTGGAATTCGACGCGGTGATCGGCAGCGAGATCAGCCGCTTCCGCCTCGGCATCCCGGGCAGATTTTCCGCCTATAACGCGCTCAGCGCCGTCGCGGCGGCGCATGCGCTGGGGATCACGCTGCCCGAGGCGGCGGACGCGCTCCGCGTCACCGAGGGCGTCAAGGGCAGGGTGGAGGTCGTGCCCACGCCGGGCAAGGACTACACCGTGCTGATCGACTACGCCCACACGCCCGACGCGCTGGAAAACGTGCTCAAATCCGTCCGCGATTTCTGCGCCGGACGGCTGATCGCGGTGTTCGGCTGCGGCGGCGACCGCGATCCGTACAAGCGCCCGATCATGGGCAGGATCGGCGCGGAGCTGGCGGATTTTGTGGTCTACACCTCCGACAATCCCCGCACCGAGGATCCGGACGAGATCCTGCGGCAGGTCGTCGAGGGCGCGAAGGGCACGAAGACGCCGTACATCGTCATCGAAAACCGTCGCGCGGCGATCCGCTGGGCGATGGATCACGCGAAACCGGACGATATCATCGTGCTGGCGGGGAAGGGGCATGAGACGTACCAGATCCTTGGCACGGAAAAGACACACTTGGATGAGCGCGAGGAAGTCGCGGCGCATCTGCGGGAGGAGTGAGCATATGGCGTGGACGCTGAAGCAAGTGGCGCAGTGGTGCGGCGGCGCCGTTCGGCAGGAGTTTGAGGACACTGCCGTGACGGGGTTCGTCTACGATTCGCGCGAGGTCACGCCCGGCGTGCTGTTCGCGGCGCTGCCCGGCGCGCAGACCGACGGTCACAGCTACGTTGAGCAGGCGGTGGACGCCGGCGCGGCAGCGGTCATGGTGATGAAGCCGCAGCGCGACGATCTGCCGCAGATCGTCGTCGAGGACACGGAGACGGCGATGGGCGAGGTCGCGGCGGCGTACCGCCGGCATGTCGACCCGAAGGTCGTCGGCATCACCGGCAGCGTCGGCAAGACCACCACCAAGGAAATGACCGCGGCGGTGCTGGAAACGTCGTTCCGCACGGCGAAGAGCCGCGGCAATCTCAACAGCAACATCGGTCTGCCGTTCGCCGTCATGGAGATGCCGGAGGACACGGAGATCGCTGTGCTGGAGATGGGCATGAACCACTTCGGCGAGATGGCGCGTCTTTCCGCCATCGCGCGCCCGAACATCTCGGTCGTCACCAACATCGGCACCGCGCACATCGAGTATCTCGGCTCGCGCGACGGCATCCTGCAGGCGAAAATGGAGATCCTGCAGGGCATGACGAAAAACGACTGCCTTGTCCTGTGCGGCGACGAGCCGCTGCTTTGGAACCTGCGCGAGCAGGACGACAAGCATAAAAAATACTATTTCGGCGTGGAAAACCCGCAGTGCGACGTGGTGGCGCAGGACGTCCGTCAGATGGACGGCGGCATGAGCTTCCGCGTGGTCGGCATGGGGCACCAGTTCGAGATCTTCATCCCGGTCGAGGGCATCCACGCCGTCTACGACGCCATGGCGGCGCTGACGGTCGGCATCCTCTGCGGCGTCAAGGCGGAGCGGATGCAGCTTGCGCTGTCGCATTTCCGCAACACGGGCATGCGGCAGGAGATCACCGAGCACGCCGGCATGACGATCATCGCCGACTGCTACAACGCCGGTCCCGAATCCATGGAGGCGGAGCTGAACGTGCTGGGCGACTACAAGACGGACGGACGGCGCATCGCGGTGCTGGGCGACATGCTGGAGCTGGGCAACCGCAGCTGGGCGGAGCACTACCGCATCGGGCGCATCGCCGCGAAAAAGGCGGATCTGATCTTCGCCTACGGCACCTAGTCCAAGCGTCTCATCACCGGCGCGATCACGGGCGGTATGGACGCGAAGGACTGCCGCCACTTCGACACGCACGACGATCTGGCGCGTGCGCTCGCCGCGGCGGTGAAGCCGGGCGACGTGCTGCTCTTCAAGGGCAGCCGCGGCATGAAGATGGAAAACGCGCTGGAGATGTTCCGCGAAAAAACGGCGGAAAAGGCATAGGAGGCGTCGCGTATGTGGTATCTTGTCATCACAGGTGCAGCCGCGTTCGTGCTCTGCGTGATCTTCGGAAAGATTTTGCTGCCCGTGCTGCGGGCGCTGAAGGCGGGACAGGCGATCCGCGAGATCGGTCCCAGCTGGCACAGCGGCAAGGCGGGTACGCCGACGATGGGCGGGCTGATGTTCATCGCGGCGGCGCTGATCGCCGTCGTGGCGTTCGGCTGGCGCGATCTGGCGCTGGGCGAGGCGGAGCATCTTTACGTCTTCGGCTTTGCCATGGTCTACGGACTGATCGGCTTTCTCGACGATTTTGTCAAGGTGAAATTCAAGCGCAATCTCGGTCTGACCGGCTGGCAGAAGCTGCTTTTGCAGCTTGCCGTCGCGGGGTGCTTTCTGGCGCTTCTGCGCTGGCACGGCAACCTGTCGGGCGAGCTTTACATCCCGTTCTGGAAGCACACCGTGCAGATCAACTGGATCGTCTATCTGATCTTCTCGATGCTCGTCATCGTCGGCACGGTCAACGCCGTCAACCTGACGGACGGCATCGACGGGCTTGCCGCGGGCGTCACGGTCCCGGTCATGGTCTTCTTCGCCGCGACCGCATTCCTGCGCGAGCACACGGCGCTCAGCGTCGTGCCCGCCGCGATGGTCGGCGCGCTGCTCAGCTTCC
>JAFSXP010000231.1 GCA_017443965.1 Oscillospiraceae bacterium | reverse complement strand
TGCAATACTGATCCCCGCTCCGCGCTGCCGCATGGCAGCGCGGAATTTTTATCCGCAGATAATAACGTTGTAATTTTCTGTTGCAATTCCCGAAAAGTCCCATTATAATGAAATCGTTCAGCAAACAATTTCGGGAGGAAACCAACATGAAAAAAACGATCGCGCTTTTTCTCTGCCTCGTGATGCTGTTCGCGCTCGCCGCCTGCGGCGAGACCGGCACCACGACGACCGAGCCCACCGGCGTCGGCGAGGATACCGCCGCCGTCACCGACATGGCGCAGACCGAAGAGGGCTGGGACGGCTCGCTGCCAATCGTGCAGCCGGGCGAGGACAACAAGCTGACCATCGGCATCCACACGAGCGCCAAGGTCTCGGACTACGACGACAACGCCTTCACCCACTGGGTCGAGGAGCAGACCGGCGTGGATCTGGAGTTCGTGCAGTTCGGCGGCACGACAAAGGACGCCGCCACGCAGATCAGTCTGATGATCGCGGCGGGCGAAGAGCTGCCGGATATCCTGTGGGCGTTCGGCGGCATCAACAAGACCATGGGCGAGGAGTACGGCGTGGACGGCTATATGGCGGACCTGAGCCGCTACTTCGACGAGGGCTGGAACCACTACCAAAAAGAGAGTTTTCAGACGATCTTCGGCGACGAGGCGGAAAGCGTGTACCATCTGCTGATGGACCGCGGCGTCGAGCCGACGACCGGCGGTCTGTACTGCTATCCGACCATCCAGGACGCGCCGCTGGACACGCCGCGCTATCACATGTGGATCAACCAGGAGTGGCTGGATAACCTCGGGCTGGAACAGCCGACGACGATCGACGAGCTGTACGACGTGCTGGTGGCGTTCCGCGACGACGATCCCAACGGCAACGGCAAGCACGACGAGATCCCGATGACCGGCAGGTTCCGCACGACCTACGCCGACGTCGTCAACTACATCGTCAACGCGTTCATCTACTGCGACAACACCTATTACTATAACGTGACGGACGGCAAACTGTGGGCGCCGTACGATCAGGACGAGTACCGCCAGGCGACGATCTTCGTCAACAAACTGGTCAGCGAGGGGCTGCTCAGCCCGCTGACGTGGACGCAGACCGACGCCGAACTGAAATCGCTGATCAACACCGGCGACGAGACGTCCACCGTGGGTATTTTTGCGCAGCACGCTGACATCATTTTCGACTTCGGCGATCCGTCCGTGTATCGCTACGTCCCGCTGCAGCCGCTGGCGGACGCCACGGGACGCGGCGGCTACTGCCCGCGCTCGACGTACTATCCCGCGTACACCACGCGCATCACGTCGGACTGCGACAATCCCGATCTGGCGTTCAAGTTCCTGGACTTCTGCAACAGCCAGGAGGCGTGCGTGCGCCAGCGCTGGGGCGAGTACGGCGTGGACTGGGAGTACTCCGACGGCACGAAGCCCGGCAACATGGGCGACACGGCAAAACTGCATCTGATCAATCCGGCGATGTGGGCGTCCGTGAGCAGCTCCGTCTGGCACAACATCGCGGGCGTCAGCTCCGAGGGCTACTGGAGTTACGAGGTGGACTTCTCCGATCTGTCGGACTGGGACACCAACCGCGCCACGAAACTGCTGAAAAACTATGAGAACGCCGTCGCCGCCGGACAGCCGGACGAGGTGTTCACACTGGTCGCCTACACGGAGGACGAATACGAGCGCCGTACCGAGGTCGACTCCGATCTGAAGGAGTACATGAAGACGGCGTTCACGCAGTTCTGCAACGGCATCCTCGATCCGAACGACGACGCCGCGTGGAACGACTATCTGGCAAACCTCGAGGCGCTGGGCTACTACGATCCGTGGATCACCACGGCGCAGAGCGCCTACGACCGCACGCAGCAATACTGATCCTCCCGCTCCGCGGCAGACGATG
>JAFSXP010000230.1 GCA_017443965.1 Oscillospiraceae bacterium | reverse complement strand
GCGCTTTTTTGGATTTTCGTGTCCAATTTGCAGTCCAGAACCAGAAGCCTGAAAACTCGCATAAAATCAAGGAAAATAAAGAAACACCCTTCGTTGTCCAAACCCAGGGGGTTCAGATTGCAAAGGATGTTTCAGATGGTGGGGGAAGGTGGATTCGAACCACCGAAGTCACTGACAACAGATTTACAGTCTGCCCCCTTTGGCCACTCGGGAATTCCCCCATATTCACTTTATCCCCGTCCGTTTCTTTCCCGAATCGAAACCCAGCGACGCGGGTTTGATTCGGAGAGGAGGATGGAGAGAGCGGATGTGCAGTTTCCGGAACAAGACGCAGGCTGAAGCCGGAAACGGAACGAAGCGAACTTCCTCCGACGTGGAGCTGGTAGACGGACTCGAACCCCCGACCTGCTGATTACAAATCAGCTGCTCTACCAACTGAGCTATACCAGCGTCTTCGGCGCAACGATGATTATATGCAATAAACGCCCGTTTGTCAACCTCTTTTTTATGCGCCGCGCGGCTTGCAATTCTGCCGCGAAATCCTTATAATGGAAGCAGGACAAGACAAACCCGACTGATTGATCAGAAGGAGGAGTTTCTATGAAAAAGAGGATCGTATCCCTTGCGCTGGCGGCGCTGATGCTGTTTTCGCTTCTGCCGCTGACTGCCGGCGCAATTTCCGATGCGGCGAACGGCGACTGGAGCGCCAAGACCGTCACGCTGAAAAACACCGCGGAGGCGGAGCTGTCGGTGCGCGTCGGCGATATCGACGCGCTCAACGACGCGGAAGCCGTGGCGGACGGCTACAGCCCCTTCACTGCGACGACCCAGCGGTCGCACGGCTATCCGTGGGCGAAGGACGACGCCGATCCCGCGGGCACCGACCGCATCTACGTCGGCTCCAAGCAGACGGGCGACGCGGCGACCGACGGCTACGGCGGCTGTTATCAGTTCTTCAAGAGCGGCGAGGATCAGGAAAACGCCTTCGGCACGGGCGCGCTCGCGATCACGATGAACTACGACGCAGCGGGCGTCAGCGTGAAAAACGCGCTGCTGCAGCTGTGCATCGACGATTTCCAGGCGCTGTCGTTCGGCAGCAAGTTCTCCGTGACGCTCAACGGCAAGGACGCGCCGTTCATCGCCGAGCTGCTCAATCAGGTGGATCAGACGGGTCCGACGTCGTACATCGTCTCGGCGATCATCCCGGCGTCGTTCTTCTCCGACATCGCCTCCGGCAAGCTGGTCGTCACGATCGACGAGACGACGGGCATCGGCGACGGCTACGCGATCGACTTTGCGAAGCTGCTGGTGAACTACGACAGCAAGATCTTCACCGGTCGCTTCATCGGCACGACGGTGCCCGGCGCGACGGTGCGTCTGCTCGGCACGTCCACGACCGTGACGGCTTCCGTCAGCGGCGGCTTCGAATTTGAGGCGGTGCCCGGTCTGAACGCGATCCGCGCGTCCAAGAACGGCTATAAAGAGGGTTACGATTTCGGCATCGTCTTTGCCGAGGGCATGGGCTCCGCCGACGAGCGGTGGCAGCCGAGCGTCGATCTGGAAGAGGGCGCCGGGACGGCGGACATCGACTTCACGCAGTTCGGCGTAACGAACGCGTGGGAGAACGCCTCCGCGTGGGCGACCGCCGAGCTGACCGAGGCGGACCGGATGGGACTGATCCCCGATTCGCTGAAGGGGCAGGACCTGACCAAGCCGATCACCCGCGCGGAATTCGCCGCCGTCAGCGTCAAGGCGTACGAGGCGCTGTCCGGCACGAAGGCGCAGCCGGTCGCGAACAATCCGTTCACCGACACGACCGACGCCGAGGTGCTGAAGGCGTATAACGTCGGCGTGACCAACGGCACGAGCGCCACGGCGTTCTCGCCCAACGTGCTGCTGAACCGCGAGCAGGCGGCGACGATGCTGACGCGCGTGTACAAGAAGATCGCGCTCGACGGCTGGACGCTGGAGACCGACGGCAATTTCGCCGCGCAGTTCAGCGCCATGTTCACGCGCCCCGATCCGTTCGCGGACGACGCGAAGATCTCCGGCTGGGCGAAGGACTGCGTGTACTTCATGGCGGCGAACGGCATCATCAACGGCATCGGCGACAATCTGTTCGCGCCGAAGGCGACGACCGCCGCGGAGACCGCCATGGGTTACGCGCAGGCGACGCGCGAACAGGCGCTGCTGATCGCGACGCGCATGGTCAAAAATCTCGCGTAACGCACCCGATCTGCGAGCCTTGCGGCAACGCCGCAGGGCTCGCTTTTTGCGCGTGAGAATACCCCCTTTTCTTTTGCGGAATAATCCTGTATAATATAGCGTGATAAATTATGCGGAGGAGGCGGCGCGGTGATCCCGTCGGGCTTTGAAGAAAAGATGCGCCGTCTGCTCGGCGGGGAGTTTGACGAATTTCTCGCCTCGTATGACGCGCCGCGCAACGTCGGACTTCGTGTGAATCCGAAAAAACCGGCGGAGCTGTCGCGCTTCGGGCTTTCGCCCGTGCCGTGGGCGGAGGGTGGCTTTTACTACGATCCGCAGACGCGGCCCGGTCTGTCGCCGTATCACGAGGTCGGGGCATACTATCTGCAGGAGCCGAGCGCCATGGCGCCCGCCGGGCTGCTGGACGTGCAGCCGGGTATGCGCGTGCTCGATCTGTGCGCCGCGCCGGGCGGCAAATCGACGCAGCTTGCAGCTTCGCTCGGCGATACGGGCGTGCTGATCGCGAACGAGATCCATCCGCAGCGGGCGAAGATCCTGTCGCGTAATCTTGAGCGCATGGGCGCTGCGAACGCCGTTGTGCTCAATGAGCCGCCGGAAAAGCTTGCCGCGCGGTTTCCCGATGCGTTTGACCGCATTCTGGTGGACGCACCCTGCTCCGGCGAGGGCATGTTCCGCAAGGAGGAGGCTGCCGCCGCGGACTGGAGCGCGGCGACCGTCGCCATGTGTGCGGCGCGGCAGTATGAGATCCTGTGCAGCGCGGCGAGGATGCTGCGCGGCGGCGGGCGGCTGGTCTATTCCACCTGCACGTTTTCGCCCGAGGAAAACGAGGTTGTGATCGCGCGGTTTTTGCGTGCGCATCCCGATTTCTATCTGCCGGAGCGGCTGCCGCTGTTTGAACCCGGCCGTCCCGAGTGGGCGGACGATCCCCTGCCGGAGCTGGCGAATACCTACCGCCTGTGGCCGCACAGGCTCAGGGGCGAGGGGCATTTCGCCGCCGTGCTGATGCGGCGCGGCGATGCAGATACGCCGTATGACGAGCAGGCTCCCGCTCCCCTGCCGCGCGAGATCGCATCGTTCGCCCGGGACGCGGGCGCGGCGATCCCCGACGGGCTTCCCGTGCCGTTCGGCGACACGTGGTATCTCGCGCCGCACGGCACGCCCGCGCTCGCGGGGCTGAAGGTGCTGCGCGCGGGGCTTGCGCTGGGCGAGGTGCGAAAAGACCGGCTCGAACCGGCGCACGCATGGGCGCTGTGGCTGCGCAGCGCGGCGCAGACGGCGGACTTCTCCGAAGCGGAGATCGCGCCTTTCCTTCGCGGGCAGACGCTGCCGGGTACGCAGACGGGCTGGACGCTCGTGACCGTGGACGGACTTTCCCTGTCGTGGGCAAAAGGCTCGGACGGGGTGCTGAAAAACCATTTTCCCAAGGGACTTCGATGGAGGTAAAAGCATGGGCAAAACGGTACTGATCGTAGAAGACGAAGAGGCGATCGTGGAGATCCTGAAATTCAACCTGCAGCGCGAGGGCTACGACACGCTGGAGGCACTGGACGGCGAGGCGGGGCTGGAGCTTGCCGAAAGCGCCGATCCCGATCTCATCCTGCTGGACGTGATGCTGCCCAAGCGCAACGGCTTCGACGTCTGCCGCGCGATCCGCACGGAGGGCGGCACGGTGCCGATCCTGATGCTGACGGCGCGCGAGGAGGAATCGGACAAGGTCATGGGGCTGGAGGCAGGCGCGGACGACTATATCACCAAGCCGTTCTCCATGCGCGAGCTGCTGGCGCGCGTGCGTGCGAACATCCGCCGCCGCGATCTGGACAGCGCGCCCGGCGCGGTGCGCACGGCGGGACGGCTGGTGCTGGACGAGACCGGCTACTCCGTCACGAAGGACGGCGGCGCGCTGGAGCTGACGCAGAAGGAGTTCGAGCTGCTGCGTTTTCTGATGGCGTCGCCGGGCAAGGTCTATTCGCGCGAAGAGCTGATGGAAAAGGTCTGGAACTACGACTACTTCGGCGACACCCGCACGGTGGACGTGATGGTGCGCCGCCTGCGCGAGAAGATCGAGGACGATCCCGGCACGCCCGTATATATCATGACCCGCCGCGGCGTCGGTTATTACTTCGGCGACGGCACGTAAGCTGAGGGGCGCCAATAGATTACTGACAGAAAGGAGGCGACGCCGTGAGAAGAGTCAACTCGCTTCGTACAAAGCTTGTCATCATCATGGTGCTGCTGATCCTGGCGCTGATGACCGTCGTCGGCGCGTTTCTGATGAACGGCGTCAGCCGCTTCTATATCGACCGCTTCTACGACAGCATGGAGCAGACATTCTCGCAGGATTTCCTGCGCTCGCTGCGCGAGGTGGCGGAGGAATCCGACACGCCCGCCGCACAGCTCAAGGAGATGCTGATGGCGCAGAGCGATCTCGGCATCGACATCGTCTCGCGCAACGTGTACATCCTGGATGAAAACGGCACGGTGCTGGACGCCTCGACCGACGACCGCGACATCACCGTCACCGAAAATCTGCTTGCCGCCATGAACGGCCGCGTCGGCGAGGGCAGCAGCGCATCGTCGGACTGCATGGATCTTGCCATCCCGCTGGAGACGTCGAAGGGCACGTTCCTGATCTACATCCTGGACAACCGCGCGACCGTGAACGATCTGACAAGCGCGGTGCTGACCATCGTGCTGCGGTCGCTGGTGCTGGGCGTCGCGATCTGCGTGGTGCTGTCATTCCTGCTCAGCCGCATCCTGATCACGCCGATCCGCGCGCTGACCGCCGGTACGCAGCAGGTCGCCGCGGGCGATTTCTCGCAGAAGCTGGAGGTCGCGAGCCACGATGAGATCGGCACGCTGACGCGGAACTTCAACGACATGTCCCGCGTGCTGCAAAGCACGCTGTCCGAGGTGGAAAACGAGCGGACGAAGCTCTCGACGCTGTTCCTCACGATGACCGACGGCGTGACCGCGTTCGACGCCGCGGGGCGTATGATCCACTACAACCCCGCCGCCACGCAGATGCTGTCGCGCAATCTCGACCTCAACGTGACGTTCGGCGAGCTGTACGGCGGCGAGGCGGAGTTCGACAAGATCATGGCGCTGCAGCGTCCGGAGTTCTTCGAGTGCGAAAAGCACGTGGAAAACCGCGAGCTGGAGCTGTTCATGGCGCCGTTCGCGCCGCCGCAGGGCGGCGTGCTGGTGGTCATCCACGACGTGACCGAGCAGCGCAAGAATGAGCAGACGCGGCGCGAATTCGTGGCGAACGTCAGCCACGAGCTGCGCACGCCGCTGACCAACGTCAAATCCTACGCCGAGACGATCATCACCTCCGGCGACGAGCTGCCGCCGGAGATGCGGAGCAAATTCCTCGGCGTGATCGTGAACGAAGCCGACCGCATGACGCGCATCGTGCAGGACCTGCTGACACTGAGCAAATTCGACTACGGAAAGATGGAGATGTCGTTCACGCGCTTCTCGCTGGCGGAGGCAGTGCGCCACGTCTGCGAGGCGGAGCGCATCGACGCGGAAAACCACAGTCACAAGCTGACGCTTGCGATGGACGAACACGACACGCTGGACGTGCTGGGCGACCAGGAGCGGATTGAGCAGGTCGTGATGAATGTGGTGTCGAACGCGATCAAATACACGCCCGACGGCGGCGAGATCCGCGTCAGCGCGGGGCGCGACGGCAACGGACTGTTCGTCCACGTCAAGGACAACGGCATCGGCATCCCGGAAAAGGACCTGCCGCATCTGTACGAGCGGTTCTACCGCGTGGACAAGGCGCGTTCGCGCCAGTCCGGCGGCACGGGGCTGGGGCTTTCCATCGCGCAGGAGATTCTGAGTATGCACAACGGCAGCATCCGCATTGATTCGGTGTTCGGCGAGGGCACCGACGTGCATCTGACGCTGCCCGCGGCGGAATAATACGAAAAGACTTTGAAAGAAAGGAGCGGTAGGATGAAGCGCAGAGCGATCGAGATCGGCAAGGACGCGGTCATCGTACTGCTCCTTTGTTCGATCGTGCTGCTGACGCGCTTGCTGCTGCCGACGTCGATCACCGGCGAGGCGGCGGGCAGGATCGAAGCGCCCGCAGGCGAGGCGCAGTTCGTCACAGCGGCGAAGCCGCTTTGCATCTCCGCGCGCAATGAGGCGGGACGCGCCACCGTGCAGGGCGACGCCGCCGCGCTGGACGGCGCGTGGGAGCAGTGGGGCGGCTTGCTCGGTCAGGCGATGAGCACGGCGCAGAGCGCCGAGACCGTCGGCGAAGCGGCGTTTTACGGCGCGATGAAGCGCCCCGGCGTCTATTTCGGCTTTGCGGGCGAGATCCCCGCGCAGGCGCTGGCGCGCTGGCTGGGCATCGACCGCGCCGATCTTTCGGGCGCGTCGGGCGACTGGCTGCTCGCCGCAGACCGCGACGGCACGTCGCTTTGGATGTACGGCGCGCCGTGCCTGCGCTGCCGCACGGAGCTGCCGCGCGAGGCGCTGACGGCGGCGCTGGCAAACGTGATGCCGGACGGCAGCCGCTTCTGCCTGGAGCTGGAAGACGTCGAGACCGCCGCGCATCCGCTGACGCTGTGGTCGGGCGGCGCCGTGACGGCGCTTGCGGCGACGTGGGAGGATCCCTGCGACAGCGCGTGGGCAAACAAGCTCGCCTCGTCGCTGGCGTTCAATCCCTACGGCTCGGGCACGTACACCGATCCGCAGGGCAATATCGTATTCACCGAGGCGAGCCGCACCTGCACCGTCGGCGCGGACGGCACCGTGACGCTGCAGAGCACCGGCGAAGAGGCGTCGGTCGGCACGGCGGCGGACGAGACTGCCGCGGCGCGGATCGAGGCGGCGCGTGCGCTGCTGGAGGACATCTGCGGCGATTCGCTCGGCGACGCAAGGCTGTATCTGACCGCCTGCGAGGGCGACGTCTGCCGCTTCGGCTATGTGCTGGGCGGCTGCGCCGTCACGCCCGACGCGGCGGCTGTCACGTTTGAAGGCAACCGCATCGTGTCCGCGGAGGCGCTCGTACGCACGCTGCGGCTGGGCACGGTGCGGCAGACGCTGATGCCGGTCCGGGCGGCGGCGGC
>JAFSXP010000229.1 GCA_017443965.1 Oscillospiraceae bacterium | reverse complement strand
TCCAGCCTGCTTTGTTCCACAGTTTTCATCTCCCACGGCATCGCCATTCACCCTTTCGGCTTCTTTTGATGCCATTATTTTACCGGAAAACTGTAAACCATGTCCTGACACACTTTGTAAACTATCTTACAGGTCTATACACATCGGTCACCCGCGGACGAGCAATGCTCGTCCCTACGTAGGGCGCGACGTCCCCTGACGCGCCGCGTTCCCTCGTCCCGCCGCAACGATATGCTTCCCTTTACACAAGGGAGCCTTTGGATTTGCGGTATCTCAATACTCCCGGACGACCGCCTTGACCTTGCCGACGATGACGGCGTCGCGGCCGTCGATCGGCTCGTAATTCGGGTTTTCCGGCATGAGCCACACCTCGCCGCCGCGCAGATCGAGGCGCTTGACGGTCGCCTCGTCGCCGAGCAGCGCGACCACGATGTCGCCGTGCTCCGCGCTCTGCTGCGGGCGCACGATGACGAGATCGCCCTGCAAAATGCCCGCGTTCTGCATCGAATCGCCCTTGACGCGCAGCGCGAAACAGCCGCTGTCGCCCTCCCACGGGATCGCGCCCTCGATGCGCTCGGCAGCCAAAATCGGCTGACCGGCGCGCACGACGCCGACGATCGGGATCCTGCCGATCTCGCGCCCCGCGTCCGGCGGCGCGATCGTGCGGTTTTTGCCGCTGTCCGCAGTCAGAAGCCCCGCGCGCTGCAGCTGCGCGAGCTGATAGTGCACCGACGCGGTCGATTTCAGTCCCACGCCGTCGCCGATCTCACGCACGCTCGGCGAATAGCCGTTTTCGCGGATGAAATCCTGGATGAACGCGAGGATCCGCTCGCGGTTGTTGCTCGGCCTGCCCATAGGCGCCTCTCTTTCCGGGCAAAATTGCCCGATTTTTACGAAAATACGGACGGCGCAACGCCGCCCGTATCATTATAACACATTGTTTCCGAATTTTCAAACATTTGTTTCAAAATCGTGCGGCGGCGGCCGGTCAGGATCGCGGTCGGATGGTGCATTCGCCGCCCGTGAGCTCGATCTCGTAGTTCTCGTATCGCAGGATCTCGGCGTCGCCGTCGCGGTCGATGTGCCGGGCTTTTTTGCGCCAATCCTCCAGCGAGACAAGCTCCTGCGCGAGCGCGTCCTTCAGCGGGATGCGCTTCGCGTCGACGGCGACAAAGTACAGCGCGTCGGGATCCATCTGCTCGACGAAAACGTCGGATTCACCGAGCGTTCCGGCGAATTGCCGTGGCTGCGACCGGTCGATGCTGACGTTCAGTAGGCTGCTGACGCCGTTTGCGTTGTACTGCGCCCCGAACGCGCCGAACACGAAGCTGATCGCGAGCACGACGCAGACCGCGATCACAAGCCCGAGCGTGAGTTTCATGTGGGACCCCCGCCTTTCGTCCTGTGGGATCGGCAGCGGGAAACGCCCCGCGCCAATCCCTATACATTATAATATACTAGATTTCGCTTCGGATGTCAACCGCCGCGCCCTACAGAGCGCGGCGACGAAGAATCCCCATCGTCGAACGCTGAGAGTCCCTGCCACAGAATGGGGGATCCTTCGCTTCGCTCAGGATGACAGGCAGACGCAAAAACGGCGGGGTGTGGGCACCCCGCCCTACGGCGTGACTGTTCGATTTCCGCGTAGGGCGGCATGCCCACATGCCGCCGAAAACACCTCATCCGGCGCTTCGCGCCACATTCCCGTCAAGGGAAGTCTCGGTACGGCGCTATTCGTGGACGCCCGTGCCGTCGAAGGCGGGGATCTGCGCGGGATCGGCGGCGATGGGATCCTGCCAAAAACCCTCGGTAAAACCGAGCAATTCCGCCCAGCTCTGTGCGGCGGCGTATTCGTCCTCCGTGACCGCGCGGTCAAAAGGCGGCGTCTTCGCCAGCGGCCCCGACGGCGTGTACTGGCACATCAGACTGAGCAGGATCTCCTCCGGCGCAAAGATGCGGCGCAGCCGGTCCAGCGCCGCGAGCGAATTGCCGATCCGCCCCGGCAGCACCAGATGGCGCACGATCATCCCCCGCGTCATCACGCCGTCCTCGATAATGGGTCTTCCGACCTGGCGGAACATCTCGCGCAGCGCCGCCGCCGCGACCTCGGGATAATCCGCCGCGCCGGAGAGTTCCCGCGCGAGATTTGCGTCGCCGTACTTGAAGTCGGGCAGATACACGTCGACCAGCCCCTCCAACTCGCGCAGCGTCTCGACGCGCTCGTACCCGCCGCAGTTGTAGACGACCGGCACCGGCAGTTTCGGCGTGAGCGCGGGCAAAATGCTCGGCAGAAAGTGCGTCGGCGTGACGAGATCGATGCACTGCGCGCCCTCGTCCACAAGCCGCTCAAAGATCGCGCGGAGACGCGGCGTGTCGATCTCCTCGCCCTGTCCGCCGAGGCTGATCGGCGCGTTCTGGCAATAGCGGCAGCCGAGCGTGCAGCCGGAGAAGAACACCGCGCCCGCGCCGTAGCTCGCGGAGATCGGCGGCTCCTCGCCGTAGTGCAGCGCCGCCCGCGCAAGGCGCAAGGTATCGCCCATGCCGCAGAAACCGCGCTCGCCGCGCGTGCGGTCGACGCCGCATCGCCGCGGACAGAGCGCGCATCGTTCGTAGGTCAACATATCGTTTCCTTTCCGTTGCTATTTTCTGCAAAATATGCTATCATATATGTTGCGAAATTGCAATCCGCGCCCACATCAAGCAATTTCCGAAACAACGGCAAGAAAACTCCCTCCGACTCGCCTGCGGCGAGCCACCTCCCTCAGTGAGGGAGGCATTGGCTCCCTCACTGAGGGAGCTGTCAGCGAAGCTGACTGAGGGAGTAAAAATGCATCGGAAACGCAAGAGGGAATGTTTCACGTGAAACCTGCGCTGCTGAAAAACGAGATCCGCACGCTGACCGTCGACGGCTACACCGCCGAGGGCATGGGCGTCTGCCGCGCGGACGGGCAGGTCGTGTTCGTCGCCGGCGCGCTCGACGGCGAGACGCTGGACGTGCGCATCGTCAAGGTGCTTGCGCGTCACGCGTTCGGCAGGATCGAGCGGATCGTGCAGCCGTCTCCGCACCGTGTCAAGCCGGATTGCCCGCACGACAAAACGTGCGGCGGCTGCGCGCTGCGGCACATGGATTACGACGAGGAACTGCGCCTGAAATCGCAGAAAGTGCTTGACGCGCTGACGCGGATCGGCGGCGCAGCGCTGGACGAGGTGCCGATCCGCGGCGCGGACGCGCTCGACGGCTACCGCAACAAGGCGATCTTCCCGGTGGCAACGGTGGACGGCGCGCCGGCGGCGGGCTTTTTCCGCGCACGGACGCACGAACTGTGTCCCGTGGTCCGATGCCGTCTGCAGCCGGAGGCCGCCGATCTGGCGAAGGACGCCGTGATCGCGTGGATGCGCGAGTACAGAGTTCCCACCTACGACGAAAACACGCACACGGGGCTTGTCCGCGACGTGTACGTGCGCGTGGCGCCCGGCACCGGCGAGGTGCTGGTCTGTCCGGTCGTCAACGGCAAGGCGGTCCCGCACGAAAGAGAACTGCTCGACAAACTGCAAAGCGCCGTCCCGGGGCTGAAGACCGTCGTCGTGTGCGAAAATATGAGCGTCGGCAATTCGGTGCTGGCGGGCGATTTCCGCACGCTCTATGGCAGCGGCACGGTCGACGATACGCTGTGCGGTCTGCGCTACCGCCTGTCGCCGCGGTCATTCTATCAGGTCAACCGCGACCAGGCGCAGCGGCTGTATGAACTGGCAATTTCTCAAGCAAATTTGCAAAAAACGGACGTTGCACTCGACCTCTACTGCGGCACCGGCACGATCACGCTGCTGCTGGCGCGGCGGTGCGGACGGGCGATCGGCGTGGAGGTCGTGGAGGCGGCTGTCGCCGACGCGCGCGAAAACGCGAAGCGCAACGGGATCGAAAACGCGGAGTTTTTCTGCGCCGACGCGGGCGAAGCGGCGTCGCGTCTCGCCGCGGAGGGGACGCGCCCCGACGTGATCGTGGTCGATCCCCCGCGCAAAGGGCTGTCGCCCGACGTGATCGAGGCGATCGCGCAGATGGCGCCGCAGCGCGCGGTGTACGTCTCGTGCGACCCCGCCACGCTCGGGCGCGACGTCGCGCTGCTTGCGGAAAGGGGCTACGCCCTGCGCACCGCGACCGCCGTCGACCTCTTCCCCCGCACGCCGCACGTGGAGACGGTTGTTCTGCTGTCAAGGAAATGAGGTCGAAGTGCGCAAAATGGCTTGAAATCAAGGCGTTTGCGGGTTTTGATTGTTTGTTGGAGTGTGGATAAGTTTCCACGGAGCGAGATGGCGAGAACAAGTAGATCTGCCGCTGTAACTCTCGTTTTGCTGTCAACGGCAAAAATCGAAGATTGAGACTATCGGATTGTTGTCATTTGAGGGTTTTTGAGAGTTTGAAACTCTCGGATTGTTGTCAAATCGGGCTGTAACTGTTGTTTCGATGTCCGAGGGTAGATGTAAGAAATAAATCGGAGTATTTGTTTGAGGATAATAGTATGCTTGCAGGTATAAAATGGATATTCTTTGACCTCGGTTCGACTCTGATAGATGAGACAGCGGCTGACACTCGTCGAATCAGGGAAAT
>JAFSXP010000228.1 GCA_017443965.1 Oscillospiraceae bacterium | reverse complement strand
TTCGCCGCGAAAAACTCCTCGTGCAGACGGTCCAGCATCGTCTCAGGCACGGTGTATTCGCCGCTTTGCGCCAGCGCCGCCATCTTCTCCGCGACGAACTGCGCGTCGCAGCCGGACAGCAGATACAGAAGCCTTTCCAGATTGCTGGAGACGAGGATGTCCATCGACGGCGAGATCGTCTTGCGGAACGGACGCTTGCGGTCGTAGCGCCCCGTCTGCAAAAACTCGGTCAGCACGTCGTTGGCATTCGACGCGCAGATCAGCTTGCCGACGGGAAGCCCGAGCCGCTTTGCCAGATACCCCGCGAGGATGTCGCCGAAATTGCCGGTCGGCACGGTGAAATCCACCTTGTCCCCCGCCGCGATGCGCCCCGCCTTCACAAGATCGGCGTACGCCTTGAAATAGTAGACGAGTTGCGGCACAAGCCTGCCGATGTTGATGGAGTTCGCAGACGACAGCGCGACGTCTCTTTTTTTGAGCGCCGCCGCGTCCGCCGTCGCGAAGATCGTCTTCACGCCGGTCTGCGCGTCGTCGAAGTTGCCGCGCACGGCGCAGACGCGCACGTTGCCGCCCTCCTGCGTGACCATCTGCGCGCGCTGCACGGCGCTGACGCCGCCGTCCGGGTAGAACACGATGATCTGCGTGCCCTCGACGCCCGCAAAGCCCGCCAGCGCCGCCTTGCCGGTGTCGCCGGAGGTCGCGGTCAGAATGACGATCTTCTCTTGGACCTGCTCCTGCCTTCTCGCCTGCGAGATGAACTGCGGCAGCGCCGACAGCGCCACGTCCTTGAATGCGCTCGTCGGACCGCGGAACAGCTCCAGAATGAACCTATCCCCCACCGGCACGAGCGGCGTCAGATCGTCCGTCTCGAATTTGCCGGTATAGGCGCGGCGCACGATGCCGCCGAGATCGTCAAAGTCCGGCAGGAACGCGGCAAAGACCGCCTCCGCCGTCTGCATCGTCGTCTTGTCGAGCAGCGACCGCCAGTCGAGCTTGATCGCCGGCAGATCCGCCGGCATATACAGACCGCCGTCCGGCGCAAGACCGTTCAGCACGGCGCGCGTGGACGTCACCTTCTCCGGAAATCCTCTTGTGCTTTGGTATTCCATACGGCAGAGCCCCTTCCGCAAGTTTGATCTAACTTTTGTTAGGTTTGCTTAAATCAAGCGTACTATACACCTCATGAGGCGCGATTGCAATAAGCATTTTGCACAGACTGTTTTGCATTTTGCCAAATCTTTTGCTTGCATTTTGGTAAAAATAATGATATAACATGATATATTGTTTTTGCCGAAAAAGCAAGTGTTTTTACAGCGCGGACAAAAGGAGTTATCTCGTATGCAGATCGGATTATTGGGCTACGGCGTCGTCGGCGCGGGCGTGGATCATCTGGCGAAAGAACTGGACGGTCTCGACGTGCGCAAGGTGCTCTGTCTGAACCTTGCGGACGTGACGGGCGGACGCGGCGTGACGGACATCGCCGAGATCGTGGACGATCCGGAGATCGACACGGTCGTCGAGGCGATGGGCGGGCTGCATCCCGCGTGGGAGTTTGCCTCGAGCGCGCTGAGGGCGGGAAAAAACTACATCACCGCCAACAAGGCGCTTGTCGCGGCGTATCTGCCGGAGCTGCTGGAGCTGGCGCAGGCAAACGGCGCGGCGCTGCGCTGCACCGCTGCAGTCGGCGGCGGCATCCCGTGGCTGATCAATCTGGAGCGCTGCCGCCGCGTCGACACCGTGCGGCGCATCTGGGGCGTTTTCAACGGCACGACGAACTTCATTCTGGACGCGATGCACCGCCAGGGCGCGGACTATGCCGAGGCGCTGGCGACGGCGCAGAAGCTCGGCTATGCCGAGGCGGACCCCTCCGCCGACATAGACGGCGACGACGTGCGGCGCAAGCTGGTGATCTCCGTCGCCGCGGCGTTCGGCGCGCTGGTGCGCGAGCAGGACGTGCCGATGTTCGGCATCCGCACGATCACGGCGCGGGACGTGGCGAATTTCCGCGCGCTGGGCAAGACCTGCAAGCTGATCGCCTCCGCCGAGGCGGGAAAGACGGTCAGCGCGTCGGTCGAGCCGGTGCTGTATTCCGCGGGCACGCCGGAGTCGGCGATCCCCGAGAACTTCAATCTGGTGTCGTTCGAGTCGACGAACGCCGGACATCAGAGCTATTATGGACAGGGCGCGGGGCGCTACCCGACGGCGTATAATATGGTGCAGGACTGCCTCGATGTGCGCAGCGGCACACGGCGGTTCTACACGAAGGACTTCGTCCGCGCCGAGGTGGATAACACGAACGTCTTCCGCCATTATTATGTGCGCACGAACGCAGAGGACGCCTGGCTGGACAGCGTCGCCGCCGCGAAGGGCGACGGCTTTGCCGTGACCGCGGCGATCTCGCAGGCAAAATTCCACGAATGGGCGGCGGTGCAGCGGCAGAGCGATCCCACGCTGTTCTTCGCCGCGCTGCAATAACGGGAGAAAGGGTATGTTAAAGGTTGCAAAATTCGGCGGCTCGTCGATGGCGGACGCCGGTCAGTATCAGAAGGTGCGCGATATCATCGCGCGCGATCCGGCGCGGAAGATTGTGGTGGTGTCGGCGGCGGGCAAGCGCTTTTCCGGCGACCACAAGCTGACCGATCTGCTGTACCTGTGCCACGCGCACTTGCAGTACGGCGTCGACTGCGGCGGCGTCTTCGACATGATCCGCGGGCGGTATCTGGAGATCCGCGACGCGCTGTCGCTCAAGCTCGATCTGGAGTCGGACTTCGCCGCGCTGCGCGAAAAGATGGACCGCGGCATCTCACAGGACGAGCTTGTCAGCCGCGGCGAGTATTTCTCCGCAAAGCTGATGGCGGCGTTTCTCGGGTACGAGTTCATCGACAGCGCGGACTGGCTGCGCTTCAATTTAGACGGCTCAATAGATCAGGAGGCGTCGTATCCCCTGCTGCGCGAGTCGGCGGCAGACAAGTGCGCGGTGATCCCCGGCTTCTACGGCACGATGCCCGACGGGCAGATCCGCACGCTGACGCGCGGCGGCAGCGACATCACCGGCGCGCTCGCCGCGGCGGCGCTGGACGCGGACGTCTACGAAAACTGGACGGACGTCTCCGGCATCCTGATGGCGGACCCTCGCATCGTTCCGGAGGCGCAGACCATCCGCCGCATCACCTACAGTGAGCTGCGCGAGCTGAGCTACGTCGGCGCGCAGGTGCTGCACGAACAGACGATCTTCCCCGTGCGGGAAAAGAACATCCCGCTGAACATCCGCAACACCAACGATCCCGAGCATCCCGGTACGCTGATCATGGAGCGGTTCGACGACGACGACCGCGACGAGACGTTCATCACCGGCATCGCCGGCAAGAAGGATCACACCGTCATCACCGTCACGCGCAGCGGCATGTCCTCGCAGGTGGGCGAATTCCGCCGCATCCTCGGCGTGTTTGAAAAGCACCGTGTATCGGTCGCCTACGCGCTGACCGGCATCGACTGCTTCTCCGTCGTGATCGAGGAAAAGCTGCTGTCCCCGCGCCGCTATGCGATCCTCGCGGAGCTGCAGACCGATATGCACCCCGACGCGATAAACGTCTCCGACGGCATCGCGGTCGTGGCGGTGGTCGGACGGAAGATGGCGTTCCGCACCGGCTCGTCCGGCAAGATCTTCGCCAAGCTCGGCGAGCACGGCATCAACGTGCGCATGATCTCACAGGGTCCGGAGGAGCTGAATATCATAGTAGGCGTAAAGAATGAGGACTACGAAAAGGCGATCGCCGTCCTCTACCGCAGTTTTGTCAAACAGGAGGTCAAATCATGAAACAGGTCAATGTTGCCATCCTCGGCGCGACCGGCGCGGTCGGCAGAGAGATGATGAAGATACTCGAAGAGCGCAATTTCCCCGTCGGTGAGCTGCGCCTGCTGGCAAGCGCCCGCAGCGTCGGCAAGAAGCTGCCGTTCCGCGGAAAAGAGATCGAGGTACAAGAGGCAAAAGCCGACGCCTTTGCGGGCATGGATATCGTGCTCGGCGCGGCGCAGAACCCCATCGCCAAAGAGATGGCGCCGCATATCGTGAAGGCGGGCGCGGTGTTTGTGGATAACTCCAGCGCGTTCCGCATGGATCCCGACGTGCCGCTGATCGTGCCGGAGATCAACCCCGAAGACGCGAAAAAGCACAAGGGCATCATTTCCAATCCGAACTGCACCACCATCGTCACGCTGACGGCGATCAACGCGCTGAACAAATTCAGCCCCATCGAGACGATCATCGCCTCGTCGTATCAGGCGACGTCCGGCGCGGGCGCCGGCGGCCCCGTGGAGCTGATGGCGGAGGTCGACGCCGTGCGCGAGGGCAAAACCTGCGAGCCGAAGGTGTTCCAGTACCAGATCGCGTTCAACGTGATCCCGCAGATCGGCGGCGAGGCGGCGGGCGGCTACACGACCGAGGAGATGAAGATGCAGAACGAGGGACGCAAGATCTTGCATCTGCCCGATCTGAAGGTTTCCTGCACCTGCGTGCGCGTGCCCGTGGTGCGCAGCCACAGCGTGTCCGTGGTGCTGCGGACGAAGGAGAAGATCTCCGTGGAAAAGGCGAAAGAACTGATCGCCGCCGCCCCCGGCTGCAAACTGGTGGACGATCTGGCGAACAAGGTCTATCCGATGCCGCTCGACACGTCCGACCAGGACCTTGTCTACGTCGGGCGCATCCGCGACGATCTGACCGACGAGCGCGGTCTGAACCTGTGGTGCTGCGGCGACCAGGTGCGCAAGGGCGCGGCGACGAACGCCGTGCAGATCGCGGAACTGCTGCTGTAAGCGGCATATAAAAAGCAACAAAAAGCGCGGATCTCCGACGGAAGTCCGCGCTTTTTGTTGTGCGTTTCGTTTTCCCCGTGTCATTCTGAGGAGCGAAGCGACGAAGAATCTTCGCAGCGTTTGCGGGGAAAGCTTGTAGCTGTTGACAAAGGTCAATCTCCCTGAAAGTGTATTTGTGCCCTAGTAAGTCCATCGTTGCCATCTTCAATAATGATGGACCCCCACATCGCCTCCGTTCCGTCATAGTCGACGTTGTTCAGGCTGTTGCAGCTGGAAAAAGCACCATATCCGACGCTCGTTACGCTGTTTGGGATCGTGATGCTTGTCAAGCTGTTACAGAACTCGAAAGCATTATTATAGATAAATCTCGTACTTTTATGAATTTGACAAGAGGCGATAGTTTTTCCTTTAGAGGAAATCAGCACAAGATGCGGATTGCTTGCATTGCCCAAGTATAGCGCGTTGTCATATTCGTTATATCCTAGATCGTAGCTTTTGCAATCGAGCGCAGCAAGTCCAATACTTGTCATACCGTTCGGAATCGTCATGTTCCGCAAAGTTATACATGACGCGAATGCCCCCTCCCCGAGACTCGTCACATTTTCTGGGATTGTGATACTCGTTAAACTACTGCAATCCTCGAACGCATAGTCAAGAATAAACCTCGTGCTTTTATGGATTTGGCAAGAAACGATGGATTTATCTTTGACTGCAACTAACGCGAGATACGGATTGTTGGAATTACCCAAATACAGCGCATTGTCGTACTTGTTATATGTTAGGCTGCTACATTCGGAAAATACACCGTCCCCGATGCTCGCCACGCTGTCTGGGATTGTTGCGCTCATGAGATTGATGCAGCTATAGAAAGCATAGTTTCCAATGCTCGTCACACCATCCGGAATCGTGACGCTCGTCAAGCTGCTGCATAACCCAAACGCCCCTTCCCCGATGCTTGTAACACTGCGCGGAATCGTGACGCTCGTCAGGCTGCTGCAGTATGCGAATGCATAGTCCCCGATGCTTGTCACGCCGGAGTTAATTACAACGGTATTGATACTATCACTATTGTCATGCCACGGCACATCATCGAGCGAAGTCCAGTTCGTCATTTCCCCTGTGCCGGAGATCGTCAACACGCCCGCATTGTCAAGCGTCCAAGTTAAATTGTCGCCGCATGCTCCGGAGTCTATTATCTTCGCAGGATTCAAGTTATCCAACAACGAGGACTGTCCGGCAGACGCACTTGCGGAATCGGGCGATTCCGGCGCACTACAGTGTATTTGCGCCCTTGAAAGCCCATCGTTGTCTTCGTCAATATTGATTGATGCCCACAGCGCCGCCGTACCATCATAGTAGACGTCAGTCAAACTGTCGCAGCCCAAAAATGCAGCGCCCCCGATGCTTTTCACACTGTTCCCGATTGTGACGCTTGTCAGGTCGATGCAGCCCCAGAACGCACAGTCCCCGATGCTCGTCACGCTGTCCCCAATCGTCACGCTCGTCAGGCTGCTGCAAAAGGAGAACGCCTCGTCCCCGATGCTCGTCACGCTGTCCCCGATTGTGACACTCGTAAGGTTGTTGCACCCGGAGAACGCTTCGTCCCCGATGCTTGTCACACTGTCCGGGATTGTGATGCTCGTCAGGTCGCAGCACTCAAACGCACAGTCCCCGATGCTTGTCACACCGCTGCCGATCTCGACGGTTTTGATGCTGCTGTTTAAGCTGCACCACGGAGAATCCATCACACCGTAATCCGTCATGCCTCCCGTGCCGGAGATTGTCAACACGCCCGTGTCGTCGAGCGCCCAAGTCAAATTGTTACCGCATACTCCGGATTCAATAGTCCCCTCTGATGACTGCCGAACAATCGGTTCGGAGGGATTTCCGGTTTCCGCCGTCGCATTATACGCGGAGGCAATTCCTTGGTATTCTGCGGTGACTTGCGAAAAAACGGTGCCAAACCATGATGGTAGACTTGTATATTCACTAGACAGATTGTAGAGTACAAGATCCCCGTTGAGTATTTCAAATCTGAACTCCTCCCTGTGCCAGCCCTTTGCTTCATAGTCAAGAAACAAATGATCTTCTTCGATCATATAGGTGCCAGAAGAGACGGGACCGTTGCCGTTGTTGAATCTCCCGTCCGCGAAACTGTAGTATTCGCCGTATCTACTGTCGGGCCATTCTTTATATGTGCCGGACAGACTGCTGGGAACCTCCAACTGCGGCGTATCGCCCGTCCGCTGGAAAGAATTGTAGTTTGCCAAATCGCGAAACACAGCGGATGCATAGCCACCGGCGCTGTTCCACTGTTGCACAGCGGCGGCGTCAAATTTCAGCACCAGCCGGTCTTTCTCCTGCGACAGGGTGCAGTCAACAAGCTTGTCGCCGACCTGCAGCTCCATCTCCTCACCGTGAAGCGAGTAATCACCGCGGACGATACCCGTGCCACTCTTGATCCGGAACGTGCCGTCGCGCAGCATTAGCAGGGTCATAGCACTGTTTTCATAGGTGCCGACGATACCGCCGCCGAACAGACCGTTCTGTCCGCAGCCAGACAGCAGTGTGCCGAGCAGCAGTACCATTGCCAGCAAGAATGCTAACGTTTTTTTCATAGTTTTTTTACTCCTTTTCTGTTCTGTTTTTTTCTCATTTTACCGTTTTCCATGTGCCAAAAGCGGCACACAGTACCTCTGTGCCCAACATCAAACGTGCCGCCACACAGACGGTGTAGCCCTGCGAGAATTCGTTTTTGATAAAAACCTCAAAACCTGATACAGCATGTGTTCATTATAGTTATTATTACGACTATAGTCAAGCAGTTTCTTCCCGTCTATCATAGAGGTCGGGGAGGCTTGCAACATGATCGACTATCAACCGTTTTGGCAAACACTGGCGCAATCGGGCGAGACGACCTATACCCTGATCGTTCGGCATCACATCTCCAGCGCCACCATTGATCGGCTGCGGAAAAACAAGCCCATCAGCACCACGACAATCAACGATCTTTGCCGCATCCTCCATTGCAACGTCAGCGGTATTTTGGAGTATTCTCCCAACACGGAGGATCAGCCCTTATAGAATTCGGAACAGATGCCGGTCTGTTCCGTTTTTTATCGGTCCGACCGGCGGTGAACGCGGTCAGAGCGCAGACGGAGGGGGGGCGCACAGCAGTATGATACAACGGCGTTCACCCACTCCGCCCATTGTGCGCACTGGGCACCTCTCCCAGAGGGAGAGGTTTTTCCTCGGCACACCGGGGTCGTCGTGTCCCGCAAGCATAGGTTTTGTTAAGGATGTCCTCACCCTGCGTGATTGACATTATTTCGGAGCGGGACTATAATGATTATATCAACCGGACCGGAAAGGAGGCGCCCTATGCTCGGCTTCTTACCGGCGTCGTCACCGGCGTCGGTCATCATCGCCATCGCGCTGATGCTCTTCTGCGGCTTCGCCATGACGCGGCTGACTAAGCTTGTAAAGCTGCCGAACGTCACGGCGTACATCCTGACGGGCATCCTGATCGGACCGTACTGCCTGAACCTGATCCCGCAGGAGATCATCGGCGGCATGGATTTCCTTTCGGATATCGCGCTGGCGTTCATCGCGTTCAGCACCGGCGAATTCTTCCGCTTCTCGGCGCTGAAAAAGAACGGCGCGAAGGTCGTCGTCATCACGCTTCTGGAGGCATGCACCGCCTCTGTTTTCGTTTTTATCGTGGTTTATTACCTGCTGGGGCTGAGCCTGCCGTTCTCGGTGGTGCTTGCCGCGCTCGCCGCGGCGACCGCGCCCGCGTCCACGATGATGACCATCCGCCAGACCGGCGCGAAGGGCGATTTTGTGAACACGCTTTTGCAGGTCGTGGCGCTGGACGACATCGTGGGGCTGGTCGCGTACAGCATCGCCATCTCCGTGGCGCTCGCCGCGCGCGACGGCAGCCGCGTCGATCTTCTGAGCGTGCTGCGCCCCATCGCGATCAACGTGGGCGTGCTGGCGCTGGGCGGCGTGTTCGGGTGGCTTCTGAAGGTGCTGCTCTCCAAGCGCTCGACCGACAACCGCCTCATCATCGCGGTCGGACTGCTGTTCGCGTTCTGCGGCGTGTGCGCGCTGCTGGACATCTCGCCGCTGCTCGGCTGCATGTCGATGAGCACCGTGTACGTCAACCTGACGGACGACGACAAGCTGTTTAAGCAGCTCAACTACTTCTCACCGCCGATCCTGCTGCTGTTTTTCGTGCGGTCGGGACTGTCGTTCCAGCTCGATCTGCTGGTGGGTGCGTCGTCGCCCGTGGGCAGCGTGTCGCTGCTTCTTGTCGGCGTGCTGTATTTCCTCGTCCGCATCGGCGGCAAGTATACCGGCGCGTTCGCAGGCTGCGCCATCGCCAAAAAGCCGAAGACCGTGCGCAACTACCTGGGACTTGCGCTGATCCCGCAGGCGGGCGTCGCCATCGGTCTTGCGGCGCTTGGCGCGAGGACGCTGGGCGGCGATATGGGCGCGTCGCTGAACACGATCATCCTCGCCTCCAGCGTGCTGTACGAGCTGATCGGTCCCGGCTGCGCCAAGCTTTCGCTGTACCTGTCGAAATCCTATTCCACGCTGGAGGATCTCGCGCCCGTCGAGGAGCTGACCGAGACCGGCGAAAAGAAGACGGCGGCGCAGCTTCTGATCGAGCGCATCCAGAAGATCCAGCGCGAGATGCCGCCGCCGAAATCGGTCAATGAAGAAAACGAACAGGCGTTTCTGGACGCTGCCGAAGAACAGCAGCAGGCGTTCCGGACGTATTACCGCAATTCCAATCTGCGAAGGAGGCGCTTTTTCCGATGTCAGGTTTTCACGATCCCATTGCGCAGCTGCTCGGTCCGTGGGCGTCGGAGCTGACTGCCGTTTCCGTGCTGCTGCGCGTCGCCGTGTCCATCCTGCTCGCCGCCATCATCGGCTGCGAGCGCGCCAGCAAGCGCCATGCCGCCGGTCTGCGGACGTTCATCCTGGTGTCGTTCGCCTCGACCGTCGCCATGCTGATGGACCTGCTGATCTCAGGGCAGATCCACCTGCTGTCCGCCGCGACGGTGATCGCCATTTCGATCATCTGCATCAACACGATCCTGTACAGCTCCAAGAACCAGATCAAGGGTCTGACGACCTCGGTCGGTCTGTGGGCGTGCGGCATTCTGGGTCTGACCGTCGGCGCGGGGCTTTACACCGTGTCGCTGATCGCGTTCGCGGCGCTGGTGCTGAGTCTTTCCCTCTTCCCCGCGTTCGAGCGGTATCTGAAGGACCGCTCCAACCACTTTGAAATCCACGTGGAGCTGAGCAGTCCCGAGCATCTGCAGAGCTTCGTGACGACCATTCGCGAGCTGGGCATGAAGATCGACGACATCGAATCCAATCCCGCCTACGCGGGCTCGGGACTGAGCGTCTATTCGATCTCGATCTCCGTCAGCTCGCAGGAGCTGCACAAGTACAAGACGCACCGCGAGATCATCGAGGCGCTGGAAACGCTGGAATACGTCCGGCATATTGAGGAAATGCAGTAAACGCACAAAAAAGCACCCCGTCTGGGGGTGCTTTTTTCGTGGCGGTTTATCCTCTTGTGTCCAGCAGCACCTGCTGCAGCACGGTCTTGCAGTACTCGCATTCGTGGCAATTCTTTTTGCACGACGACGTCCGCTGCCAGAAATCGGCGGGGAACGCGTCGTTATTGAGGATATACGGCGCGAACGCCTTGCCGAAGCCCGGCTCGAACAGGTCCAGCGTGTTGCCGTAGAACTTTCCGCGGCAGTACGCGTCGATGACCATGCCGGGATGGCTGTGCATCCGCGTCGCCAGCTTGACGGTGTCGAACAGCCCCTCGTAGTGGTGCAGATCCTCGGGACGCACCCATGTGTTCTGCAGCACCATGTGCCAGTTCTCTTTCTTTTTCAGGTTGCGCCAGCAGACGTACGGCGTGAAATCGTCGAGGTTCGCGACCTCGCAGATCTCGCTCTCGTGCGCGACCATATTGTCGTGGAAGACCTGTCCCGAGCAGTGGACGAAGCAGCCGCTGTTGGCAAGCATCACAAGCTTTTTTCCGTGCGCGTCCGTCCACGATTTCAGCATCCGCAGATGGTCGAGATCGCGGTTGTAGTCCCGCTGCACGTGGAACGAGTCGAACAGATCGGACACATACTCCATGCCCTTGACCGTGCCGATCTTCATGTTGACGGAGGCGCGTACCTCGATTTTCGGGAAGTGCTTTTTCACCGTGTGCGCGACCGCGAGCGACGCGGTGGTAACGACGTCGACGCCGCCGACTTCCTCGTCCAGATACGAGATCACGGAGATCACGTTGTTGGCGAGCTTCTGCGAGATGGCGTACTGCCCGTGGCAGTTGGCGTTGAACAGAAGATCGAGCTTCACGCCCATCGCCTTGATCGCGCGGAGCTCTTCCTCCATGCGGCGCTGCGCCGTCCAGTCCGTGAAGCCGTGCATCGTGGCGACGGCGCTTCTGCCCGACGGCGTGTCCATCCACGAGAAGAACACCTCGCAGATTTTTTCGCGGTACGATTCGACGATGTGGGAGAAGGGCTCCTCCCCCTCCTGATACAGCTGGAAGCCTACGGCAAATTTCATGCGATCACCTCAGTCGGCGTAGTCGATCTCCTTTTCCGGCTTATCATACGGCGCGATGTAGGGCGCCGGCTGATCGGCGGCGATGCCCTCGGGACTCCAGTCGAGCGACCACGGCTTCTGTGTGCGGAATTTGCTGTGGAACTGGTTTTTCAGCACGCCGCGCGCTTCCAGACTCATCATGCAGGCGCGGGTGCAGCCGCGTGCGCCGCAGATCGCCTGACCGGAATTGTAGAGGTTTTTCGGCTTGCGGTAGAACGGGGAGAAAAACGCCGGCTTGCGGTCGGTCTTGCCCTCGTTTATCATATACTCGCCGATTTCGCCCTCCTTGCAGTCCTCTGCGCCGACGAACGTTCTGCCGCACTGATACTCGTCGACGTTGCCCCACTCGACCTCTTTCCCCGCCAGCATGACCTTGACGGTGTCGTTCGGGTCCTTCGGGATGCAGCCGCCGGGGCACTGTGCGGCGCAAGCCATGCAGCGGTTGCAGAGCGTACCCTGCTCCATGATGGGATCGGGCTCCAGCTCCATCTCGGTAATGATGATGCCGACGCGCACGCGCGGTCCGAACTCAGGCGTCAGCAGCATCTTCGACCAGCCGATCTCGCCCAGCCCGCACAGGTAGCCCGCGATGCGAAGCTGCACCATGACGTCCGGGTACGGCTTGCCCGGCGCGACGGGACGGGAATAATTCTTGCGCAGCTTGCCGACGTTGGTGATGGCGCGCCAGTCGCTCTGGTGGCCGTAGGGGATCGCCTCGTAGCCCTCGTCCTCGATCATCTTGGAAAGGTTGATGACGGTCATCGGCATATACAGATAGGTGATGCCGCCGTATGCCATCGCGGAATAGTTGGCAAAGAACGTGCCCTCCTCGATGCCGCGCAGACTGCCGCGCAGCACACGGAAGCCCATGGCGATGATCGACTTTGCCCGCGGCATGATGAACCGGGGATCCATCTGTGAGGGACAGCCCTCCCACCGCTCGATGTTGCCGATGCCGACGATGTCGGCGCCGAACCGTTTTGCCGCCTCTTTGATCTCCTGAGAAGTCATAGCGAGACCTCCTTGCGCTTTTTCTTTTATTAAACCACGAAACGGCGGGAAAGACTATACACTTTTTTCCTCTGAATTTGGACGATCTTCCGAACCTGCTTGCACTTTTTTCCGATCTCGTGTATGATAGTTGCAAGAGGTGATGCGCTGTGATCCTTGCTTTGGATCAGATCTGCAACTATGAGATCACCGTTTCGCATATCCGTTTTTACTATCGGCAGCAGCCGTCGTACCGGCGTATCGACCAGAAGCACCGCCGCGTCAACGGGCTGATCTTCCCGCTGCAGGGGCAGTGCCGCTTCACATCCGCGGGCGGGAGCTTCACGCTGTCGCCCGGCGCGGTGGCTTACGTCCCCAGCGGGTCGAAGCACGTGTTCGAGCTGCTGACGGAGGACACGGCGTTCTGCCGTCTCGACTTCCGCATGGAGCTGGACGGCGAGCAGGTGCTGTTTTCCGAGGGACCGCTGCTGCTGTGCGCCGGCGCGCCGACAGAATTCCGCGAGGCGATCCGCACCATGACGGAGCACAACGGCTTTGTGCAGGATTCTCTGATGCGGAAGGAGCTTGTCTGTACGATGCTGCGCAGTCTGTCCGCCAGCTTCACGGGGTGGGACCGCGAGCGGCTCGCGCCCGCGGCGGAATACCTGCTGGAGCATCTGACGGAGAAGATCAACTGCGCGGCGCTGGCGGCGATGTGCAACCTGAGCACGTCGCGGTTTTACAGCCTTTTCCGGCAGGAATACGGTAAAACGCCGCTCGCCTACCGCGACGAGCTGCTGATGAAGCGCGCGCTGCTGCTGCTGCAGAGCGATCACAACGTCGGCGAGACAGCGGAGGCGCTGGGCTTCGTCTCGGCGGCGTATTTCAGCCGCTTTTTCAAGAAGAACTACGGCGCAGCGCCGTCGGAATACGCTGCGAAACAGAAAGGCGGGATTTGATGGATACCCGGGAATTCACATTGGAAGCGTTCGACGCCTATGAGCGGCGCTTTGCCGAGGCGCGGGCGGCAAGACCGCTGACAAAGCCGTGGCTGGCGGAGGATCGTGCAGAGATCCTCGCGGGCGTCAAACGCATGCTGCGCTTCGACGAAGCGCTCGTGCCGCAGATCTCGCAGCCGGAGACGGTCTGCGAGACGGACTGCGGCGGCTTTACCGTGACGGAGTACCGCTACTGCACGTGGGAGCACGTCTGCGGCGCGGCGACGCTGTATCTGCCGCACGGCGGGGAGCCGAAGCCGCTGGTCTTCGTCTGCTGCGGGCACGGCGCACAGGGACGGCAGACGCCCACCTACGCCGCGATGGGCAGGCGTCTGGCGGAGCTCGGCATGGCGGCGATCGTGATCGACAATCTGGGGCAGGGCGACCGCAATCCGTATCCGGAGTTCAAAAACCGCGGGCACTGGCTCGCCGTCGCGCCGTTTGCCTGCGGGCTGACGCTGCAGGGGCTGATCGTCGCAGAGACGCTGGCGCTGATCCGTCACATGAAAAACGATCCGCGCTTCGACCCCGACCGCTTCGCCGCCTGCGGCAACTCGGGCGGCGGCACGCTGACGATGTTTCTCGCCGCGCTGGCGCCGGAGCTTTCCGTGCTGGCGTCGAGCGGCTATCCGTCGGAGCTTTCCTACGTACTGCAAAAGGAAAAGGCGCACTGCGCCTGCAATCTGCTGTGCGGCGCGGCGCACGGTCCCGAGATGTGGGAGATCTACAGCCTGTTCGCGCCGAAGCCGCTGCTGCTCTCCGCCGGCAAGAGCGACAAGCTGTTCGCGCCGGAGTCCGTGCTTCGCTGCGGGCGGAAGGTACGCACCTGCTACGCGATGGCGGGGGCGGAGGATTCTTTTGAATTCAAGCGCACCGACACCGGTCACAGCTGGGAGGCGGAGGACGTGAGCGTCATCAGCGATTTCCTGTCCCGCCGTTTGCTCGGAAAGGAAGCCGCGCCGATCGACGCATTCCCGTCGCAGTGTACGCAGTCCGTCCCGATGCCGTCCGACGCGATCGACGCAGAGACGCTCGCGCAGCGGCTGACCGGCGTGCACGTGCCGGAGGGCACGGCGCTCGAGGACGTGTTCCCGCCGATGCTTGCGGGCAAGCCGCTGACGGCGGCGCAGCTCGAGGGCGAAAAGACCATGCGCATCTTTGCGCAGTACGAGTTTACGCTGCAAGAGTAAGCGTTTTTAACCGCACCGTAAAATGCGTCAACTTGCTTCTGTCCGCCGCACGTGATACGGTGAAAGAAAAATGCGGAGGATCACCATATGGAGCGTTGGGCGTGCTTTCTCCGTCCCTCCCCGCCGACCGACCCGCGCGTGACCGGCTCGGCGGCGCATATCGCGCTGTCGCGCAAAGCCGCGGCGGAGGGCATGGTACTGTTGAAAAACGACGGTACGCTGCCGCTCGGCGGCAAACGCGTGGCGCTGTTCGGACGCGGGCACATCGACTGTATCAAGGGAGGCGGCGGCAGCGGCTCTGTGCGCTGCGCGTTCACGCGCGATCTCTACGACGGCTTTCTGGAAAAGGAGCGCGAGGGCAAGCTGACCGTCTTTCATCCGCTGTCGGATTTCTACGCCGACGCGCTGAAGGACGAGTGCAGTTATCTCAATTCGCTCGAACGCAAGGCATATGCCTACGCGCGGCTGGTCGAGGGCGTCGGAAGCGAGGAGCCGGAGGTGCCGGAATCGCTGATGGCACAGGCGGCGGCAAACGCCGATATCGCCGTGCTGACGATCTCGCGCTTTTCGTGCGAAAAATACGACCGCGCCGCCGCGGCGGGCGACTATTATCTGTCCGAACAGGAAACCGCGCTGCTGCGGCGGATCAAAAAGCATTTCCGCAAAATCGCGGTGGTGCTGAATTGGTGCGCCGTCAGCGACGCGAGCTGGTTCGCGCACGACGACGCGATCGGCGCGGCGCTGCTGGCGTGGCTGCCCGGGCAGACGTGCGGCTGCGCGATCGCGGACGTGCTGTGCGGCGACGTAAATCCGTCCGGTCGTCTGACCGACACGCTCGCCGCGGACTATTTTGATTATCCTTCCGCAAAGACATTTGCGGAATCGGAAGATTATGTAAACTACTACGAGGACATCTACACCGGCTACCGCCGGTTTGAGACGATACCCGGCGCGGCGGCGCGGGTGCTGTATCCGTTCGGCTTCGGCTTGAGCTACACATCGTTTTCCGCGGAGGGCAGCGCGACGTGCAAGGGACGCGAGATCGCTGTGACCTGCACGGTGCGCAACACGGGAAGCCGTCCCGGGCGCGAGGTCGCGCAGGTCTATCTCGCCGCGCCGCAGGGAAAGCTCGGCAAGGCGGCGAAGGTGCTTGCCGCGTTCGGCAAGACGCGGCTGCTGCAGCCGGACGAGACGCAGACAATGACGCTGCGATTCTCGCTCAATGATTTTGCGAGTTACGACGATCTCGGCGCGGTGCAGAAGTCCGCGTTCGTGCTGGAGCAGGGGCAGTACGCTGTGTATCTTGGCACGAACGTGCGCGACTGCGCGCCCGTGCTGACGTTCACGCTGTCGCGCGACGAGCTTGTGCGGCAGTGCGTCCCCCGCGCCGTGCCGACGGCGCTCCCCTGCCGCCTGACGGCGGACGGCAAAATGCAGCCGCTTCCGCCGCAGGAGATCACGCCGCGCGATCCGCTCCCCGCGGAGATCCCCGCATCGGAGAAGCCCGTGACGTTTTCCGACGTCGCTGCGGGACGCGCGGCGGTCGGCGAGCTGATCGCCTGCATGACGGACGAAGAGCTTGCGTCGCTCCTGTACGGGCACCCCGACGGCAGCATCTCCCCGACGAACGGGATCGGCGCGCCGCAGCCGTCGCGGCTGGGCATCCCGCTGATCCCCACGGGCGACGGTCCCGCGGGCTTCCGCATCCCGCCGGAGCATGAGATGACCGCCACGGCGTTCCCCTGCGCCACGCTGATCGCGTGCAGCTGGGACACGGCGCTGGCAGAGGCGGTCAGCCGCGCGATCGCGCAGGAGGTGCGGGAAAACGGCGTCGGCGTCTATCTTGCACCGGCGCTGAACGTCCACCGCGATCCGCTGTGCGGCAGAAACTACGAATACTACGCAGAGGACCCGCTGCTCACGGGCAGGATGGCTGCCGCCGCGGTGCGCGGCGCGCAGTCGGCGGGCGTCGCCGCGACGGTCAAGCACTTCGCCTGCAACGGCAGGGAGACGAACCGCCGCAACAGCGATTCACGTGTTACGGAACGGGCGCTGCGCGAGATCTGGCTGCGCGGGTTCGAGATCGCGGTCAGGGAGAGCAAGCCCGCGGCGCTGATGACCGCCTACAATCTGGTCAACGGCGTGCGCAGCTCGCAGAACTATGACCTCATTGAGGGCGTGCTGCGCGGCGAATGGGGCTTCGACGGTCTGGTGATGACCGACTGGCACGTCTGGGGACGGCAGCCGGACGAGCTGCTTGCCGGAAACGACCTGAAAATGCCGGAGAATTTGGAGCGTCCGTCGGAGACGCTGAACGATCTGCCCGCCATGCTGCGCGACGGCACCCTGCCCCGCGCGGCGGCACAGCAGGCGGCAAAGCATGTGCTGGAGATGATCCTGAAAATTTGACAATCTCCTCCCCATCCTATATAATAATCTGATGAAGGGATATGGAGGAACCGCTATGGAAATTACACAACTGCGTTATTTCAAAGCCGTTGCGGAAACGGGCAAGATCGTCACCGCGGCGAACGCGATGTTCGTCACGCCGCCCACGATCTCGACCTCGCTTTCCCAGCTGGAAAAGGAGCTGGGCGTGTCGCTGTTCCAGCGCGACGGGCACCGTCTGACGCTCAACCGCCAGGGCGAGATCTTTCTCGAGCGCGTCAATCAGATCCTGTCGATTTTCCGCTACGCCTGCATCGAGGTGACGGAGAGCGCGTCCGAAGGTCCGCATCACCTTGCCGTCGCCATCACGTCGGCGAACATCTGGGTCGATCTGCTGGCGAACTTTTCACTCAGCTACCCCGACTGCATGCTGTCCACCGCGACGATGACGTCGCTGGACCTGCGCAGCGGCATGTTCACGAACCACTATTCGTTCCTGCTCGGCGCGGAGGATGATTTCATCCAGATCATGCCGCAGCTGGAAAATGAGTTTTTGTTCGAGGACGCCCCCGCCGTGATGGTCTATCCGTCGCACCCGTTTGCGAAGCGCAAGAGCGTCAAGCCCGAGGAGCTGGAAAACGAGCGCATCGTCTGGCCGCGCATCAACCAGTACATGTTCGTCAAGATGCGCCGCATGCTGGAGCTGCACGGCGTTTCCCTGCCGTACATCAACACGCACAGCTATCTGGTGTGCCGCTCGCTGGTGCAGCAGGGCTCGTGCATCATGCTGACGACGACGCACACCGCGTTCCCCGGCTCCGACGTGATACACGTGCCGATCGAATCGCCCGAAACGCGCTGGCGCGTCTACATCTGCCGCCACAAGGACCGCCCGCTGAACGAGGACGAGCAGCATTTCTACGATTTCCTGAAGGAGTTCTACCATCTCAAATAACAAGCAAAAACGGGCGTCGGAACAGTCGTTCCGACGCCCGTTTTTTGTGTGTTTATCTGCTTTCGCAAAAGTCCCGGAACAGCTTGCGCACCGCGTCGTAGATAAGGCGCTTCGGCTTGCGGTCGATGGTGACCATGCCGTAGGGCCCGAAGGTGGAGCAGATGCCCATCTTCTGCGGCTCGTTGGCGATGAACGTGCGGCGGTGACGGTAGTCCGCCCAGCACCACAGGATCAGACCGCACATCTGCGGATCGGTCTTGAACTGCGAGGCGAACGTCTCGAAATACGTCACGCCGCGGTCCTCGGTGAAGCGTCCCTCCGCCCGGCTGCCGCGCATGCCCGCCACGCAGGGATAACCGAATTCGGTCATGACGTGCGGGATGTTGGGGTACAGCTTCTGCGCCGTGGCAAGTCTGTCGCGCAGCTTCTCCAGCGCCTCGTCGTTTTCCGCAACGTTCGTGCAGGTGACGCCGAAATAGTAGTTGAGCGACAGGAAATCGCAGAAGGCAAGCTCCTCGCTGTCCAGGATCGGCTTGTTCGTCACGTTGGTGATCAGCCGCCCGCAGCGCAGCTCGCGCATCCGCGCCGCCAGCTTTTCAAACAGCCCGCGGCACATCGGCACGCTGTGCGTGCACTCGTTCGACGTGCTCCACACCGTCCAGCACGGGTGATTGCCGTGCCAGCGCCACGTGCCGTCCAGAATCGCCATCGCCTCGTCCGGGAGGTACCGCGAGCGCTCCTCGAAGTCCTCGTTCGGCTCGTCCGCCTTTTTGTTCCACCAGTTGAGCGGCACCTCGATCATGTACATGATGCCGACCTCGTCGGCGATCTCGTAGTGCTCGGGGTCCTGCGGATAGTGGGTGCGGATGATGTTCATGCCGCAGTTTTTCATCTCCAGCAAATCCTCGCGGATCTTGCTCTTCGGCGGGCAGTTGCCGTAGGGGGCATACTCGTCGTAGCGGTTCGCGCCCATGAACAGGATCGGCTTGCCGTTGAGAAACAGCTGCGTCCCGCGCGTTTCGACCGTGCGGTAGCCGAAACGCTCCGTGAGCGTCTGGCGCGTCTCCGTCAGCGTGAAGACCTCCGCCTTGCACTCGTAAAGCTTCGGCTCGTCAGGGCTCCACGGCGTGATATTCTCCGCCTTGAAGTTGAACGTCATCGTCCGCGACTCGCCCGCGGGGACGATCCCCGTCACCTCCTGCACCTCGGACGGCATGGTCAGGCGCAGCTTGCCCGCGAACGGCAGCCGCCCCTTGTTTTCGACCGTCGCCTCGACCTCGGCGGTGCCGTCGTACTGCGCGCGGATGTGCAGCTCGCTGACGCGGCACGGCTCCCGCTCCTCCGCCCAGACGCGGTGCGTCAGGCCGCCGTACAGCACCCATTCGGTGTTTTTGCCGCCGGTCAGATGCTCGCAGCCGCGGCAGGTGTTGTCCACCAGCACGGCGATGCCCGCCTGCTCGCCGGGCGTGACGAAGTCCGTGGCGTCGACCTCGAACGGCAGGTAGCGGCAGTCCGTTTCGCCGGCGAGCTTGCCGTTCACATAGACCTTCGCCACACCGCCGACGCCGTCGAAGTGCAGCACGAAGCGCTTGTCCCTCTCCGGCGCGACCGCGGTGGTGTAGTACCAGCCCCAGCCCTCATAGTCGAACATGGAATCGTCGTACGTCTCCCACGCGCGGTAGCTTTCGACCTCCATCCACGATGAGTGGTCATACGCCGGCGTGTGGTAGCCGAACTGCTCGCCCATGCGGATCTGGTCCATGACGAAGCGCCACGACTTCAGTTCCGTTTTTCTCTCCATTGTTTCGTCCCCCTATTCTACCGCGTCCCACGGCCGCTCGTGATAAACCGTCAGCTCCTTGCTGATGCGCAGATATTCGCGCACGCTGACGCCGCAGGTGCGCTTGAAAAGCGTGCAGAGATTGCGCGCGCTGCCGAGTCCCGTCCGCGCCGCGATCTCCGAAAGCGACGCCGGACGCGGCTGCGTCAGCAGTTCCTTGACCGCCTGGATGCGCGTCATGTGGATGTAGTCCAGCACGGTGCGCCCGGTCGACTGCTTGAACATATTGCTGAGATAATTGGGCGTGATCCGCAGCTCCGCCGCCACGTCCGTGATGCGCAGATGACCGGCGTAGTGCGTGTCGATGTACGCCTTCGCCTTGCGCACGTACATCTGCGCGGACGGCGTGAAGCTGTCCTCGATCTGACCGGTCATCTGGCGACGCGCCGCGCCGTCCAGACACGCCAAGAGCTCAAACCACAGCGACAGGCAGCGGCACTGCGCCGCCGCGCTGCCGCGCATATAGCACGAGATGAACGTGCGGATCAGCCGCGTGATGTTGGTGTAATCGTCGCCGGGCGACAGGATCATCGGCAGCAGCACGCGGTCGTCGTCCGTGTCGCGCGGCGCGCCGTCCGCGTCCGTCGGCTCCCAGTCGTGTCCCTCTAATCGCATGGCGATGGTGTCGTCGCGGACGACGCCGCCCGTGCCCGCGATCTCGCAGACGGCGTCGGGCATGATGACAACGACCGACCGCGGCGGGACGTGATAGGTCACGCCGTCCGCCGTCAGGTCGATGCCGCTGCCCTCCACCGTGGTGATCTCCAGCGTCCCCTTGTGATCGAAGCTGTTGCGGTAGTGATCGGTGGACGTGGAACAGGCAAATTCGATCTGCGGCAGATCGGTGATATGCAGTTTATAGTAGATCATGCCGCGATCCCTTCTCTTATCCGATCTTCTTCAGGTAGTCGATCGTGTCCTTCAGCGACTGCATCGGGTCGTAGGACGTCCAGTATTCCAGACCGAAATAGCGGTCGTAGCCGAGCGAGTCGATCGTCTTGATGACCTTCTCGTAATTCGTCTCGCCGCCCATCAGCTCGTTGCGTCCGGGCACGCCCGCCGAGTGGAAATGTCCGATGTGCGTGATGTTGTTGGTGATGTTCTGCACGAGGTTGCCCTCCATGATCTGCATGTGGTAGCAGTCGAAGAGCAGGCGCACGTTGTCGCTTCCCACCGCCTTCATGATGTCGAAGCCGACGAACGAGGAGTCCAGATAATAGCCCTTGTGGTCGCGGATGGAGTTGAGCGCCTCCAGATTGAGCGTGACGCCCTCCTTTTCCAGCACGTCCGCGCAGCGCTTGAGGTTCTCGATCAGCACGATCTTCTCGTCGTAGGCGTGTCCCTTGACGTCGCCGGACAGACCGATCAGACTTTTGCAGCCCATGTCCTTGGCGATCTTGGCGGACTCCGCGACGTTTTGCAGCACTCTCGCAGGCTCCTCGCTCATGCGGTAGAGGTCGTTCCACGCGTTCTTGACGCAGCAGATCGAAACGGGGATGCCCTCCTGCGCCGAAAGGCGCGCGATCTTTGCGATGTCCTTGTCCGCGGGATCCCAGAACTCCACCGCGTCATAGCCGAGGTCCTTTGCGACCTTGATGCGGTCGTAGAAATCGACGACGCCGTCCAGAACGGCTTCGATGCAAAGTGAATATTTCGCCATGATTTTGTTCTCCTTTCCGAAAAAACGGGGGAAACGGCGCACAAAAGTGCGCCGTTCCCGGCAGTTATGCGAACTCGGGCGCGACCTTGCGGATCGCCTTGGCGATCATCTCGCAGTCCTCGACCGTCATCTGCGGCGGCACGTCCAGCGTGACGACGCGGCCGAGCAGCTCCAGCGTCTTCGGGCACATATCGGGGTCGTACTCGACCTCGGGTCCCTTGTGATACGGGCACTCGTACGGGCAGCAGACGGCGGAGGACGTCTTCTTTTCGATGACGTGCTTCCAGTGGTGGTAGATGTGCCAGTCGGGGATGCCGGACGAGTAGACGCTCGACGCGGCAACGCCCTCTGCCTGCAGCGCCTCGGTGAACGGCACGACCTTGTCCGCCGAATCGAGGTACAGCATGATGCAGATGCCGGTATCGCCCTCGGGATCGTTCACGGGACGCGGCGTGACGCCCTTGAGTCCCTTGATGCCGTCGAGGATGATCTTCTGGTTGCGGCGCATATCCGCCAGCAGACCGTCCAGTCTGCCGAACTGCGCCAGCATGACCGCGCCGCAAAGCTCGCTCATGCGGAAGTTGGAGCCGCAGAACAGCTCGCCCTCGAAGCGCTGCGCGGCAAAGCGATCCGGACGCCAGCAGGCGGCGGTGTCGTGGTACGAGCAGACGCGGGCAAAGGTGCGGTCGTCGTTGCACAGCACCATGCCGCCCTCGCCGGCGGTGATGATCTTGTGGTACTGGAACGAGAAGCAGCCGCAGTCGCCGAACGTGCCGAGGTACTTGCCCTTCTAGGTGCCGCCGCACGCCTGCGCCACGTCCTCGATGACCTTGAGGTCATGCTTCTTTGCGATCGCCATGATGCGGTCCATATCGCACGGCACGCCGCGCATGTGGACGATGACCATGCCCTTGGTGGCGGGCGTGATCTTCTTTTCGATGTCGTCCGGGTCGATGGTCAGCGTTTCATCGACCTCGCAGATGACGGGGATCGCCTTCGCCGCCACGATGGACGCGCAGGAGGCAAAGAACGTGTAGCCGGTGACCAGCACTTCGTCGCCGGGACCGATGCCGCACGCCACCAGCGACGAGATCAGCGCGCCGGTGCAGCTGGACGTGGCAAGACCGTGCTTCGCGCCGAATTTCGCGGCGAAAGCATCCTCAAACGTCTTGACCTTGGAGGGGAAATTCTCGGGACCGTAGTAGCGGAACAGGTACTTGCGGTCGAGGACCTCAAGCACTTCCTTCTTTTCGGCGTCGCCGATCTCCAGACCGCCCGGATACATGGGCAGGTTGGGCGTCGTCTTCGCCTTGGGACCGCCGTGGATCGCAAGCTTTTCTTCCATTGTTCGCATCTCCTTATCTGTATTGGTTTTTTGCCTATAGGTTCATCGTACTCCGTTTTTCCGTCGCCGTCAATTCATTTTTCTATGAAAGTTACATCTTTTCAACGCCGTTTTTCTACGCGATATGTCTATTTTCTACATTCTGTTTTGCGGACGGGATCACTTGACAAACCGCGCCGCCGCGACTTAAGATAAAGACACAAAATCAGGAGGGAGGGACGCGCCTTGAAACAGGGCTGTATCGCCGCTTTGTGCCTTGCGCTGCTTCTGGCGCTGCTGTGCGGCTGCGCCGCGTCCGCTCCTTCGGAAAACGCGGAAAACAGCATCGACTTTTACGCGATGGATACCTATATGACCGTGCAGGCGTACGGCGCGGACGACGCGCTGCTCCGGGAGGCGGCGGACTGCGTAAACGATCTGGACGCGCGGCTCTCCGTCACGCGCGAGGACAGCGAGATCGCGCGGCTCAACCGCGAAGGGCACGTTTCCCTCTCCCCCGACACGGCAGCGCTGCTCTCGGACGCGCTGGCGGTGTGCGAAAGGACGCACGGCGCGCTGGACGTGACGGTCTATCCCGTCGTGCGCGCATGGGGCTTCACCACGGGCGAATACCGCGTCCCGTCCGATGCGGAGCTTGATAAACTGCTGCCGCTCGTGGACTACCGCGCCGTTTCTCTTGACGGCGGCGAGGTCACGCTGCCGCAGGGCGCGATGATCGACCTCGGCAGCGTCGCCAAGGGCTACGCCGGCGACCGCATCGCCGCGCTGCTGCGCGAGGGCGGCGTCAGATCGGCGCTGCTGTCGCTCGGCGGCAACATCCAGACGGTCGGTCACAAGCCAGACGGCAGCGACTGGCGCATCGCCGTGCGCGCGCCGCAGGGAGACGGCTATCTCGGCGTCGCCGAGGTGGCGGACAAGGCGGTCGTCACGTCCGGCGGCTACGAGCGGTATTTCGTCGACGAAAACGGCGAGACGCGCTGGCACATCATGGACCCCGCCACGGGCATGCCCGCGAAGAGCGGTCTCGTGTCCGTCACGGTCGTCGGCGACGAGGGCTTGACGTGCGACGCGCTGTCGACCGCGCTGTTCACGATGGGGCTCGACAAAGCCGCCGATTTCTGGCGGCAAAGCCGCGATTTTGAGATGCTGCTGCTGACCGAGGACGGCGCGCTGTACGCGACGCCGGGACTTGCCGCGTGCTTCACGCCGGAGCGCGGCTGTGAATTGCAGGTGATCGGCGATGATTAAGACGAGGACGTGGATCATCGTGATCGCCGCGGTCGCGCTGGTCGCCGGGGCGCTTTCGCTGTGGCTGTTTTCCGCGCGGACGGGAACCGTTGTTGAAATCGTGCAGGACGGGACCGTGATCGAAGAGATCGATCTTCTGCGCGTGCGCGAAGCGTACCGCTTCACGGTCACGTCGTCCGACGGCGGCGAAAACGTCGTGCTGGTGCAGCCGGGGCGCGTCTGCGTCGAGTCGGCGGACTGCCCGGATAAGATCTGCGTGCAGCGCGGCTGGCTGACGGACGAGCCGACGCCGATCGTCTGCCTGCCGCACCGGCTGGTGATAAGAAGCAAGAGCGCGTCCGGCGCGGACGCGGCGACGCAGTGAGGGCGGCGCCATGGTAAAACGATTGACAAAAGCCGCGCTTTTGACGGCGCTGGCGTTGATCCTGTTCACCGTGGAGGCGCAGATCCCCCCGGTCGTGCCGATCCCCGGCGTGAAGCTTGGGCTTGCCAACATCGTCACGGTGTACGCGATGTTCGCGATGACGCCGTGGGAGGCGCTGGCGATTTTGCTCGTCCGCATTTTTCTCGGCAGCGTGTTCGCCGGCAGCATGAGCGCAATTCTCTATTCTCTCAGCGGCGGGCTGCTGTGCTGGCTCGTGATGCTGCCGCTGCGAAAGCTGCTGACGGAAAAGCAGCTCTGGGTGGCGAGCGTGTTCGGCGCGATCTTCCACAACGTCGGGCAGACGCTTGCCGCCATGGCGATCTTACAGACCGCGTCGGTGGCGGTGTATCTGCCGATCCTGCTGCTCAGCGGCGTCGTGACGGGGCTGTTCACCGGTCTGTGCGCACAATTCGCGCTGCGCCGTCTGCAAAAACTCACGGGCACAAAATAGAACTGTATTTTTCATCTTTTCTATGTTATAATACAAAAAACAACGTTGTTTCAGGAGGGGGGACGCCGCATGAAGAGAGAAAAACAGCATACGCCGCTGATCGAACGGATCGAGCAGGTCACTGCCGTCCGCGCCGTCCGAAGCGGACTTGCCAATATGATCCCCGTGCTGATCATCGGCGCGTTCGCGCTGATCTTGCAGACCTTCCCGGTGGACGCTTATCAGCGGTTCATCGAGTCGTTCGCGGGCGGGTTCCTGCTGCTGCTGTTCCAGATGGTCAACACCGCGACGTTCGGCGTGCTGTCGGTTTACATGACCTATTCCATCAGCCGTGCGTACATGAAGCTGAAGGCCGATCCCACGGTCGTCGCAGGCGGCGCGGTGGTGGCTTCGCTGCTGTCGTTCTTCATTCTGGCGGGCGCGAACCTGCCGGACTTCGGCACGGGCAGCATGGGACCGAAATCCATGTTCCTCGCCGTGCTCACAGGTCTCGGCGCGTCGGCGCTGTATCTGCACCTGTTCCCGCTTTTCAACCGCCGCAGGACGAATCTCTACACCACGGGCGCTGACCGCGAATTCAACCGCATGCTTTCCACGCTGTTCCCCATCGCGGCGGTCGCCGCCGTGTTCGCGGTGTTCAACGCGATCATCATCCGCGCCTTCGGCGTCGGCTCGTTCCGAGAGCTGCTTGCCGCCGCGTTCAACGCGCTGTTCTCGCACGGCGAAACCGGCTTTGTCAAGGGCTTCTTCTTCGTGCTGCTGTCGTCCGTGCTGTGGTTCTTCGGCATCCACGGCAGCGACACGCTGGAGGGCGTGATGGAGACCTATTTCACGCCCGGTCTGGCGCAGAATCAGGCGGCTGTCGCCGCCGGAAGCGCTCCCACCGCGATCCTGACCAAGCAGTTCTTCGACTGCTTCGTGCTGATCGGCGGCTGCGGCGCGACGCTGTGCCTGCTGATCGCCATTCTGATCTCCTCGCGCAACCGCGCACGCCGCCGTCTCGGACTGACCGCGGCGCTGCCGATGATCTTCAACATCAACGAGATGATGGTGTTCGGTCTGCCGATCATCTTCAACCCGATCATGCTGATCCCGTTTTTGACCGTGCCGCTGGTGTGCTACACCACGGCGTACCTCGCCATCCTGACCGGCGCGGTGCCGATCATCACCCACGCGGTCGAGTGGACGACGCCGATCGTGCTGGGCGGCTACGGCGCGACAGGCTCGATCGCGGGCGCGGTGCTGCAGCTTGTCAACGTGGCGCTGGGCGTCGCGATCTATCTGCCGTTCGTGCGGCTGCTGGACCGCCGCGCCGAGCAGAGCGCGCACCGTGATTTTGAGGAATTCATGACGTTCTTCAACGAAAACGAGCAGGAACTCGCCGGCACGATGCTGACCGAGCGCGGCGACCGCTACGGCGACTTTGCCAAGGGCCTGTGCGCCGAGCTGCGCCACGGTCTGGAAAAGAATCTGCGCCTTGCCTATCAGCCGCAGTACAACTACGAGGGCGCCTGCATCGGCGCGGAGGCGCTGCTGCGCTGGAAGCATCCCGTCCACGGTTATCTGTACCCGCCGCTCGTCGTCAAGCTGGCGGAGGAGAGCGGTCTGCTGCCCACGCTGGAGGAGGCGGTGCTGACCAAGGCGCTGGCGGAGCATCCCGCCGTGCTGCAGCAGTTCGGGCGGCACGTGAAGCTCTCCGTCAACGTGACGGGCGCCACGGTCATCACGCCGCGCTTTTTGCAGTTCTGCCGCACGCTCAACGCGAAGGATCCGCTCAACGGCAAGAACGTCTGCATCGAGGTCACCGAGCAGGCGGCGCTGTCGTTCGACGACAAGACGTACAGCGCCCTGCGCGAACTGCGCGAGATGGGGCTGCTGCTCGCCATCGACGATTTCTCGATGGGACAGACCTCGCTGCACTACCTCAAGGACACGCTGTTCGACATCATCAAGCTGGACGGTTCGCTGGTGCGCGGTCTGTTCGACCACCGCAACTCGCGCGAGATTGTCGCGTCGATCGTGCAGCTGTCCGCCTCGCTGAACATGACGGTGCTCGCCGAGTACGTCGAGACCGAACAGCAGCGCGAGGCGCTGCACGAGATCGGCTGCGACTGCTATCAGGGCTACCTGTTCTCCCCCGCGGTGTTTTTGACGGAGGAATGATGAAAAAACGAGAGCGCGGAGATCGACCGATCTCCGCGCTCTTTGGTTGTAAGGGTGAAAAGGACGGTACTGTTATTTGGACTGTCCTTGTGATACGATGAAAAAAAGGGGTGATCGGATTGTTCTGCGATGAGCCTGTCCTTCGCGGCTATATGGGAGAAAACGAATATGTGCCGCAAGCAAATGCATATTTCGACTATTATCACGGGATCACGTTCCATGTAGCGGACGGATACCGGATCGTGCTGGAAACGGAGCATTTCTATATTTCGCTGGGCGTCGACGGCGTGACACTTGACGAAAAGACCGTGCCGGTCAAATCCTACGAGCGTCCCGGGGAATGGCTCCTGCCGTTTTGGCAAAAAAACGGGGTCGATCCCGAAGAGCCACCATGGCTCGGCGTGGAGCATACGCTGTTCTGCGGAGAGCGCCTGCTTGAGGTCGCCGAGGATGGCGGAGACTTTGTGCTGACCTTCGACGATTTCACCATGCGGATCGTTCCGCACGAGTCGGGGGATGATATCTACAGCTTCCATTGCGCAAACCACTGGAGCGCTTTGCACATTTACGGCTGCGAACGGCTGCTGAAAAAGCCGTGCGCGTGCGGCGGGATCGGGGAATTGTTCGTCGATTTTAAGGATGACTATTTTGTCCGCTGCAGCAAGTGCAAGCGGGCAACATGGGTGCAGATGGACGCGCAGGACGCGATCGACGAATGGAACGGCGGAAATCTCGAGTGGGACGCAAGCGACATCACGATTGAGTAAGGCTGCGCGGAACCGCCCGACAAGCGAGTACGCCGCATTCGCTTTGCTGCGGCAAATGTGCGGTGAAAAAATGAAGTCGCCGCCGGAGGCGGCTGGTGATGTTTCTCCGCTTCGCTCCGAAATGATGTTGCTCCCTTCGGTCGCAGTGATGTGACGTGTTCCTAATCACGCGCAAAGCGCACATCGCTTGGCGAAGCCAAACATCACGCACGGAGTGCACATCACGTTCCGCGCAGCGGAACACATCGTTGAAAAAGGACTTGCTTTCGCAAGTCCTTTTTCTGTCTATGGGGTACGTAAAAGATGGATTCGCGTTTTTGATAGATGGATTCGAACTCTCGAAAACGAGTTGTCTGTTCAATTGCCTATATTCCGAAGTATCTCTGCGCAGTCTCCATCGATACAGATCGCCCTGCTTTCGAT
>JAFSXP010000227.1 GCA_017443965.1 Oscillospiraceae bacterium | reverse complement strand
GGCGTCGCCGTGCGCGCGGGGCTGCACTGCGCGCCGCTCGCCCATCGCAGCGCGGGGACGGCGCCGCTCGGAACGGTTCGCATCAGCGTGTCCGCCTTCAGCACAGATGCGGAGATCGACGGATTTTTACGGGAAATCCGCGGCATACTGGCATTGTGACCAAAAGGGAAGACGTAATTCATGGAAAATTCACGCCCACACCGTTGCATTTTTTCTGCGCTTATATTAGAATAAGTTAAACTGTGTAATTTTGCGCTTGAACAGTTGGATGAAACGGGGTGGCTTTTTTGTCGTCAATATTTGAAGGCGTATTGCGTTATATCAGTACGATCGCGCTGACCGACTGGCTTGATATCGTGCTGCTCGCCTATCTGATTTATCGCACGCTGCTGCTTGTGGGGCGTTCCCGCGCGGCGAACCTGGGCAAAGGCGTCATCGCCTTTCTCTTTGTGCTCGCGCTGTCCGTTTTCTTCCACTTGAATACGATCAACGCGATCCTCAAAGCCATTCTGACGTGGGGCATCATAGGCTCGGTCGTGATTTTCCAGCCGGAAATCCGCCGCCTGCTCGAGCAGGTCGGCTCAAGCAAGCTCAGCTCGTTGAATCCGTTCGCCCGCGCGCAGCGCACCGGCGTGCTTGAGAGCGTCATCGCGCAGACTGTGGACGCCTGCGCCGAAATGTCCGATTCGCACACGGGTATGCTGATGGTTTTCGAGCGCAACATCAATCTTGACGATTATGTCCGCACGGGGACCGTCGTCGACGCGCAGATCTCGAGCCAGCTTTTGAAGAACATTTTCTTCGTAAAGGCGGCGATGCACGACGGCGCGGTCATCGTGCGCAACGGGAGACTGCTTGCGGCGGGCTGCATCCTGCCCTTGTCCCACAACGTCAACATCAGCCGCGATCTCGGCACGCGCCATCGCGCCGGCATCGGCATGAGCGAGAACTCCGACGCGGTCGTTCTGATCGTATCGGAAGAGACCGGCGCCATCTCGGTCGCCATCGGCGGCGTTCTGAAACGTCACCTGACGCCGCAGACGCTGACAAAGCTGCTTTCCAACGAACTCATCCCCGCCGAGGACGAGGAGAAGAAGGAGAAGTTCCGGATTCGCCTGCCGTGGCAGCGCAAGCAGAAAGAGGAGGCGGACGAAGATGCAGATCAGTAATGTCAGACGCGCGCTCTACATCGTCATTTCGATTTTGGTGTCGTTTGCGCTTTGGTATTATGTAAACAGCGAGTCCAGCGTCGACCTGACGCTGGAGGACATCCCGGTCGAGTTCCTCAATGCCGAGACCGCGCTTGCCAATAAGGGCTTTGTTCTGATCGACGGCGGCGACGCAACGGTCGACCTTGTGCTGACGATGCCGCGCAGCATGGTTCTTCAGTTCGATTCCGCGCGGCTGCACCTTTACGCGAACCTGATCTCCGTCAACTCCACGGGCACACAGTCGATCTCGTATTCCATTGCGTATCCGCCCGGCGTCAGCCCGAATCAGATCTCGGTCAAGTCGCCCACCGTGCAGACGGTATCGGTGCGCGTAGGCGACCTGTTCCGCAAGAACGATATCGAGATCCGCGTCAATCTTGTCGGCAATGTGGCTGACGGATACGCCGCCGGCAGGGTCAAGACGCTGCCGGGCACGCTGGAGATCTGGGGCCAGCAAAGCGATGTGACCCGCGTCAGCTATGCGCAGGTCACGCTGAATATCGCCAACGCCTCGGCGACGATCAACGAGCAGCTTCCGTTCGAGCTGTACGACGAGAACGATCAGCTCATCGAAAGCAGCAGCATCCACTCGGCGAGCGATACGGTGCAGGTGACGATGCCGGTCATTTCCGCGACGGAGGTCCCGCTCGTGGTCAACTTCATCGAGGAGCCCGGCGTCCGCGAGGACAGCTTTGACTATTATCTCGACGTTTCATCCGTCACGCTGTCCGGCGACGCCGACCAGATTGCAGAGGTCCGCGAGATTGTGCTCGGCGAGGTCGGCCTTTCGGAGATCGAAGACCGGCAGAGCATCACGTTTGACATCCCGATCCCCGAGGGGCTGACAAACCTGAGCGGCGTGAGCACCGCGACGCTGACGATCACAAACCGCGCCGTCACGACCGCAAGCCGCACCGTGACGGACTTTGACTACGCGAACTTTGTCGAAGACGAGCGGATCGTCGAGGTCGTCACTTCGTCGCTGAACATCGTGCTGCGCGGCGCGCGGGAGACGCTGGAGGAGATATCCGCCGAGGATATCACCGCCCTGGCCGACCTTACCGATGTAGCGAACGCAAGCGGGACCTATACCGTTCCCGCCGACATCCGGATCGCGGGCGATCCCGACGTCGGCTTCCCGGAAACCTACCAGCTCACTGTTCGGATCAGCACGCCGGCCGAGGAAGCCTTAGAGACCGAAGAAACGGGGGATAGAGAGGCATGAAGCAGATTGCAACCGTGGAACGGCTGACTCAGGACGGCCGCGCTGAAATCGTCGTCGCGCGTCAATCCGCCTGTGCGCACGACTGTCACGAATGCGCCGGCTGCGGAGGCACCGTTGCTCCCATTCGCGCCGTGGTGGACAATCCCATCTGCGCGCAGGCCGGGCAGAAGGTCGTGGTCGAAAGCAGCTCGCGCCAGATGTTCGGCGTGATCCTGCTGGTCTATATGCTGCCCGTGGCGCTGTTTTTCTTCGCTTATTTCGCCGTCGCGTCGTTTGGTACCGCGGTTTCCGTCACGGTTTCGATCCTCGCCTTTTTCTGCGGGATCGTGCCTGCGGTTCTTTACGACCGACGCATCCGGCGCAGCGGCGGGATGCGCTTCACCATCGTGCAGGCGTTCTGACGTGTTCGGCTATATCCGACCCGCCGCGCATCGGCTGAGCGGCGAAGAAAACGAACGGTTCCACGCAGCCTACTGCGGGTTGTGCCATACGCTTGGACGGCGGTATGGCTTTGCCGCCCGATTTCTGCTCAATTTTGACTTCACGTTTCTTGCGATCCTTCTTTCCCTCGGCACGCAAACGAGCTGTGTCTGCCGCCGCTGTATCGCGCATCCCTGCCGGGGCTGCGGCACAATTGCCGCATCGGCGGCGTTGGATGCGGCCGCGGCGCAGAGCGTGGTCCTGTCCTGGTGGCAGATACAGGACCATATCGCGGATCACGGATTCTGGTCCGGACTGAAGTATCGTCTTGCCGCGCTGCTGCTCCGCGGCGCATATCGCAAGGCGCGCGCAGACGCGTCAGACTTCGACATGACGGTTCGTCAGCGCCTGCATGAGCTGAGCGAACGGGAAAGGGAGCAGTGCGCATCTCTCGACGCAGCCGCGGAACCGTTCGCCGCGCTGCTTTCGGAAGTCGCCTCAACACAGAGCGACGAAACAAAGCGCCGGATTTACCGGCAACTGTTCTACCATCTCGGGCGATGGATCTATCTTGTTGACGCGGCGGATGATTTTCGGGACGATGCAAGGAACGGCAACTACAATCCGCTGCGCTGCCGCTATTCGATCGACGGCGACACCCTGCCGGACGCGGTGCGCCTTGAGCTCGGAGAGACGCTGGACGCTTCGATCCGGCAGATGGCGGCCGCCTATGCGCTGCTTGACGCGGGAGAGTGGACAAGCGTATTGGACAGTATATTCTATGATAGCCTCTACGGGATCGGCGGAGCGGTCCTCAAAGGGATATATCGCAAGCCTTCGCGCTTCCGGCGCGATCGAACTACGGAAGGAGAAACGGCATGAGCGATCCTTATAAAGTCCTGAATGTCTCGCCCAATGCCTCGGACGACGAGATCAAGCACGCCTAT
>JAFSXP010000226.1 GCA_017443965.1 Oscillospiraceae bacterium | reverse complement strand
TCCGGCGCGCAGGACGCTCTTTTGCAGCAGCACGACGCGGTCGGCGTACCGCTCCAGCATCGAAAAATCGTGCGTGGTCATCAGGATGGACAGGTCGAACTTTTTGCGGATCTCGTCCAGCATATCCATCAGCAGCTCCATGCCCTCCACGTCCACGCCGGAAAGCGGCTCGTCGAGGATCAGGATGTGCGGCATCGGCTCCAGCGCCAGCGCCAGCAGCACGCGCTGCAGCTCGCCGCCCGACAGCGCGCCGATGCGCTTGTCGATCAGCGCCTCGCCGTGGACGTTAGAGAGGCATTTTTCCACGCGCCCGCGCGTCGCCTTCGACGGCGGCAAAAACGCCGGACCGCCGCCGACGCAGCAGCGGAACAGGTCCAGCACGCTGATCGGATCGCCGCGGTCGAACGACGGGCTCTGCGGCACGTAACCGATGCGCAGCTGCGCCGCTTTGCCGTCCGTGGAAAACGAGATCTTCCCCTCGTAGTCCTGCTGCCCCAGAATGGCGCGGATCAGCGTGGATTTGCCCGCGCCGTTCGGACCGATCAGCGCGACGATCTGCCCGCAGTGCATGTGCAGATCGACGTGCTCCAGCACGGTCTCCGCGCCGAAGCGCACGGTCAGATCTTCGATCTTCAGGCAGCAGACGTGCTCACAGTCGCCGCCGTGACAGTGGATATGCGGGATCATGAAAGCGCCTCCTGTAACGTGTCGATGTTGCGCCGCATCGCGGCAAAATTGTCGTCGTCGGACAGGCAGGTGGTCAGCGTATAGCTCTTGCAGCCGGTCTCCGCGGCGATGATCTCCGCCGCGTCCCGCGCGCCGTTTTCCTCGACGAACACACACGGCAAGTTATGCTCGCGTACCAGCGCGACGATCTCGATGAGATCGCCCGCGGCGACCTCGCTGCCCGCCTCCTCCTCGATGGCGGCAAGCACCGTCAGGCCGAGCGCGTCGGCAAAGTACGAAAAGCCGTCGTGGAACGTGACGATCTCACGGCACGAAAACGTCTGCTGCGCGCCGTAGTTCCACAACTCGTCGAACTGCCCGTGCAGCGCGGCGAGATTTTCCGCGAACGCATCCGCGTGCTGCGGATACTGCGCCGTCAGCGCCGCGGCGATGTTTTCCGCCATCGCGCAGGCGTAGTCGGGATCGAGCCAGCAGTGCGGATCGGTCCCCTCGTCGGTTACCTTCAGCGGCAGACCGGCGGCGCAGTCGCAGGTGTGCGTCCCCGCCAGCGCGTCCGCCATCGTGTCCTCCAGCCCGCCGCCCGACAGCAGCACGATGTCGGCGTGCTGCGCCTTCTGCAGCTGCGTGACGGACAGCGAATAGTCGTGCAGGCAGGAGACCGGCTCGGTCACCAGCGTGTCCACGGTCAGCCCCGTGCCCTCCGCGATCGCGCGGGCGAACTGCGCGACAGGCTTCGTCGTCGCCGCGATCGGTGCGTAAGACTGCTGCGCGCCGCAGCCGGCGAGCAAAAGCAGGATCAGTAAGATCGGGATGATTCGTTTCATAGTATGCCTCAATTCACCACGTTCTGCGGCGTGCCGTTTACAAATTGCCGCAGGTTTTCCGCCGATACGGCGATCAGCCGCACCCGCGCGTCCTTCGTCGCCCACGCGATGTGCGGTGTCAGATAGCAGTTCGGCGCGGTCAGCAGGGGATTGTCCGCCGCGATCGGCTCTTTGGAAACGACGTCCGCGCCCAGCGCCGCGAGCTTGCCCGTGTCAAGCGCGTCGGCGACGTCCTGTTCATCGATCAGCGGGCCGCGACCGGTGTTTAGCAAAATCGCGCCGTCCTTCATCTTTTCAATGGTCTCCTTGCGGATGAGCTGCTCGGTCTTGTCCGTCAGCGGGCAGTGCAGCGACACGACGTCGGATTTTTTGAGCAGCGTGTCGAGATCGCAGAACGTCACGTCGGGGCAGTCACGCACGGTGCGCGTGTGCACCAGCACGTCCATGCCGAACGCCTTTGCCAGCTTCGCCACCGCCTGTCCGATCTGCCCGAAGCCGACGATGCCGAGCGTCTTGCCGTACAGCGCCATCGGCGCGTAGTCCCAATAGCAGAAGTCCTTGCTGTTCGTCCAGCGTCCCTGCCGCACGGTCTCGGCGTGGTGCCCGACGTGGTGGCAGACCTCCAGCAGCAGCGCGAACACCAACTGCGCCACGTCGCGCGTGGAGTACGCCGGCACGTTGCAGACGGTGATCCCTCTTGCCCGTGCCGCCGCCGTGTCCACCACGTTGTAGCCGGTGGCGAGCACGGAGATCAGCTTCAGCTTCGGGCACGCGGCAAGCGTCTCGTTCGTGATGACCGTCTTGTTGGTATAGACCGCCTCCGCGTCGCCTATGCGGGAAATCACGTCCTCCGGCGCGGTGCGGTCGTAGACCGTCAGTTCACCCTGCGCGGCAATCGCGTCCCAGGAAAGGTCGCCCGGATTTGCGGCATAGCCGTCTAAGATCACGATCTTCATAGCGTCACCTCAAAAGAATTTCAGTTCGGAAGTCTCCGGCGCTCCCTGCGCCGTCTCCAGATAGTCCAGCAGCGCTTCGGGCGCGTCGAACGTGCCGAAGAGCCGCAGATTTTTCGCGTGCATGAAATCCCGCGCAATCGCGGTGTCGAACATCCGCAGCAGATCGTCGTAGTACCCGCGCGTGTTTAAGATCGCGATCGGTTTCATATGGCGGTGCAATTGCCGCAGCGTCAAAATCTCCAGAAAGTCCTCCATCGTGCCGACGCCGCCGGGCGTCATCACAAAGGCGTCCGCGCACTGCTCCATCAACTGTTTGCGCTCGCGCATGGTTTCGGTATAGCGCAGCTCGGTGCACGTTTCGTACAGCACGCCGTCCACGTTGAAAAACGACGGCGCGATCCCGACGATCTCTCCGCCGCCCGCCGTCATACCGCGGGCGACCGCGCCCATCATGCCGTTCGCGCCGCCGCCGAACACCAGCGAATGTCCGCGCCGCGCCATCTCGCGTCCCAGCGCCTCGCCCGCGCCGAGATACGCGGGATCGATCGCGCTGCTGGACGCGCCGTATACACAGATCCTCATGGCAGCCTCCTCCGTTTCCGCTATTATAACACATTCGCCGCCGTTGTGCAATTTCCGTTGCAATACAAGGGGGAATGTGCTATAATCTTCATAACTATACGGAGGTGATCCCGATGCGAAACGGCGCAAAGATCCTGCGGATGCTGACGCTGATCGGGCAGCTCGGGCTTTCCGTCGCGGCGCCGCCGCTGCTGCTGATCTGGCTGGCGCATCTCGCCGAGACGCGCTGGGGCGTCGGTCCGTGGGCGACGGTCGCCGCCATCGTGGTGGGGCTGATCTCCGCCGGCTGCGGCGCGTACAACTTCGCGAAGCGCATCATGGCGAAGCAGCAGAAGGACGATGCGCCGCCCGGTTTCAACGATCACACATAGGAGTACGCTATGAAAATCAGCAAAACCATCCTGCGCGAAACGGCAAAACTCGCCTGCGGTCTTCTGATCGCGGACGCGCTGATGTGTGTCGTCTACGCGCTGCTGGGCTATTTTGACTACACCGTGGTGCTGGGCGCGCTGTGGGGCACGCTCGGCGCGGTGCTGAATTTCTTCCTGCTCGGCGTGACGGTGCAGAGAGCCGCCGACCGCGAAAGCGGTCAGAAAAAGGCGGTGCAGGCGTCGTATTCGCTGCGCATGCTGATGCTGGCGGCGTTCGGCGTTGCCGGTATCCTGCTGCCGTGCTTCCAGACCTATGCCGTGATCATTCCGCTTGTGCTGACCACGCCGATCATGCTGCTGATGCAGGCGATCGAAAACCGGCGGCAGAAGCAGGAAGAGCGTCCCGACGAAGGGGGGCAGTCAGACTAAATGGAAGTGAATATTCAGGGCGCGCCGATCCTGTTCACGATCCCGGTGCTCGGCGGCATCCCCATCACCTCCACACTGGTGGTGACGTGGGCGATCATGGCGCTGCTGACGGGGCTGAGCATCTTTCTGACGCGCGGGCTGAAGGTGAAGAACATCTCCAAGCGGCAGGCGATCGCGGAATACCTCGTTGCCACGGCGGAGAAGTTCGTCCACGGCAACATGGGCGAAAAATGGGACCGCTACGTGCCGCTCGTCTCCGCGCTGTTCGCGCTGTCGATCGTGTCGAGCCTGTCGAGCCTCGTCGGCGTGTACGCGCCGACCGCCGACGTCAACACGGAGCTTGCGTGGGCGATCTTGGTCTTCGTGCTGATCACCTACACCAAGATCCGCACGAACGGGCCGCTCGGCTACGCCAAGGGCTTTACCGAGCCGATCTTCATCCTGACGCCGTTCAACATCATCTCCGAGCTTGCCACGCCGATCTCGATGGCGTTCCGTCACTTCGGCAACATCGTCTCCGGCTACGTCATCAGCACGCTGGTGTACGCGGCGCTGGCGGCGGCGAACCGGGCGCTGTTCGGTCTGCTGCCCGGCGCGGTCGGTCAGATTCTGGCGCAGATCCCGTTCCTCGACGTGGGCGTTCCCGCGATCCTTTCGCTGTACTTCGACTGGTTCTCCTCTTTTATGCAGGCATTCATTTTCAGCATGCTGACGATGATGTACATCGCGTCGGCTGCGGAATCGGATTAAACAACACTGGGAGGTATTTATCATGTTGGAAAGAGCACTGATTCTCATGGGCTGCGCCATCGGCGCAGGACTGGCGCTGATCGCGGGCATCGGCCCCGGCATCGGCGAGGGCTACGCCGTCGGTAAGACGTGCGAGGCGATCGGCCGTCAGCCCGAGGCAAAGAGCGACCTGACCAGCACGATGCTGCTCGGCTGCGCCATCGCCGAGACGACCGGCATCTACGGCTTCGTCACGGGCCTGCTGCTGATCTTTGTCGCGCCGGGCCTGTTCCTCGGCATGCTGTAAGCCGCAACAAAACTCTGGTACCTCGAAGGAGGTCGCACGATGGATCATCAATCTCTGATTACGATCGCGCCGTGGACGTTCATTGCGCAGATCCTCAATCTGCTGCTGCAGGCGTGGCTGTTCAAGAAATTCCTGTTCCAGCCGGTCAAGAAGATCCTTGCCAAGCGCAAGGAGGAGGTCGACGGGCTGTACGAGCAGGCGGAGAACGCCAAAAAAGCCGCGGAGGACGACCGCGCGGCGTATCGCGAAAAGCTGGAAAGCGCAAACGCGGAGGCCGCCGAGATCGTGGCGGACGCGCGTCAGGCAGCGCAGGAAAAGGGCGAGCAGATGCTTGCAGCCGCGCGGGAGGAGACCGCCGCCATGAAGCAGCGGGCAAGCGCGGACATCGAGCTGGAAAAGAAGAAAGCCGTCAACGAAATGAAGAACGAGCTTTCCTCCCTTGCCGTGCAGATCGCGGAGAAGGTCACCGAGCAGTCGCTTGACGAGGGCGGCCACGCCGCGCTGATCGACAGCTTCCTTGAAAATCTGGAGGCGCCGAAATGACCGCCGTTGCCGCGGTATACGGCGGTGCGCTGTACGATCTGGCGGTGGAGGAAGGAAAAACCGAGGCGTACCTTGCGCAGCTCGGTCTGTTCCGTGCGCTCTGGGAGGAAAACCCCGATCTTTCGGCGCTGCTTTCCTCGCGGGCGATCCCGCGCGCGGAGCGTCTGGCGGTGCTCGACCGCTGCTTTTCCGGCAGCGCGGAGCCGTATCTGCTGAACTGGCTGAAAATTCTCTGCGAAAAGGACGCGATCCGGCGTCTGCCGGACTGCATCCGGCAGTTTGAGCTGCGCTACAACGCCGACCACGGCATCGCTGAGGTCACGGCGGTGTCCGCCGTGCCGCTCAAGGACGCGCAAAAGACCGCGCTGACGGAAAAGCTCGCCGCGCAGACCGGAAAGCAGCCGCGCGTCACCTACCGCACCGACCCCGCCGTGCTGGGCGGCATGCGGCTGGAAATGGACGGCACGGAGCTGGACGGCACTGTGCGCGGGCGGCTCGACCGCATCGCGGACGAACTGAAACAACTTACTCTTTGACAGGAAATCAGGTGACAGCATGGAACTGAAACCCGAGGAGATCAGCAAGATCATCCGTGAGCAAATCAAACACTACGACTCCGCCATCCGGCAGAGCGAAACGGGCGTTGTGATCCTGATCGGCGACGGCATCGCGCGCGTCAGCGGACTGGAAAGCTGCATGGTCAACGAGCTGGTGGAATTTCCGAACGGCTCTTACGGCATGGCGCTGAATCTGGAGGAAAACGCCGTGTCCGTCGTCATGCTCGGCACGGACGACGGCGTGCGCGAGGGCGATACCGTCCGCCGCACGGGCAAGGTCGTCTCCGTCCCCGTGGGCGAGTGCATGATCGGCCGCGTGGTCGACGCGCTCGGCCAGCCGATCGACGGCAAGGGCGCGATCTTCCCGACGGAGTACCGTCCCATCGAGTCGCCCGCGCCGGGCATCATCAAGCGGAAATCCGTCTCCGTGCCGCTGCAGACGGGCATCAAGGCGATCGACAGCATGATCCCCATCGGCAGAGGACAGCGCGAGCTGATCATCGGCGACCGGCAGACCGGCAAGACCGCCATCGCCGTCGATACCATCCTCAATCAGAAGGGCAAGGACGTGCTCTGCGTGTACGTCGCCATCGGGCAGAAGCGCTCTACCGTGGCGCAGCTCGTATCCACGCTGGAAGAAGGCGGCGCCATGGAATACACCACGGTCGTCTCCGCGTCCGCATCGGAGCTTGCGCCGCTGCAATATATCGCGCCGTACGCCGGCTGCGCCATGGGCGAATACTTCATGGCGCAGGGCAAGGACGTGCTGGTGATCTATGACGATCTCAGCAAGCACGCCGTGGCCTACCG
>JAFSXP010000225.1 GCA_017443965.1 Oscillospiraceae bacterium | reverse complement strand
CCCGCGTCTCTTTTCTCTATCCGAAGAACGCTCTGACCTGTTCGCCGTCGCGCAGGATCTGTGCGCGCAGCGCGTCCGCGGACGGGAATTTCCGCTCTTCGCGCAGCCGGTCGTACAGCCACAGCCGCAGCGGCTTGCCGTACAGATCGCCGCTGTAATCCGGCAGCCATGCCTCCGCCTGCGGCGCAGCCGTGCTGCCGACGGTCGGGTGCGTGCCGACGTTCACCACGGCGGTGAATTCGCCCTCCGCAAGCTCCGCCTTTGCCGCGTACACGCCGTGCGCCGGTACGGCAAGTCCCGTGTCGATCGGGAGATTTGCGGTCGGGATCCCGATCGTTCTGCCGAAATGCCGCCCCTGCGCGACCGTGCCGGAAATCAGATGCGGATGCCCGAGCATCTGCACGGCGCGGCGGCAGTCGCCCGCCGCCAGCAGCTCGCGCACGCGCGTCGAGGAGATCACCTCGCCGTCAAAGCGCACGGCGGGGATCACCTCGCAGCGGATGCCGCCTTCCGCGCAGAAATCGGACAGCAGTTCGGGCGTGCCCTCGCCGCGCCGTCCGAAGCGGTAGTCGTAGCCGCAGACCACGCCCGCCGCGCCGGTCAGATATGCCGCTGCGAAATCCCGCCACGGCGTCTCCATCATCGCGCGGTCAAAGCGCAGCGTCTGCATCCGGTCGATGCCGTAAAGCCGCGTCATCAGCAGACGGCGGTCGTCCGCCGTGCCGAGCAGCGGCACCGCCTCGCCCAGCAGCGCCGAGGGATGCGTGTCGAACGTCATCGCGGCGGCTTCGCAGCCCGCCCCGTCCGCCATTTTGCGGGCGGCGCGCAGCAGCGCGCCGTGTCCGGCGTGCACGCCGTCGAAGAATCCAAGCGCGATCACCTGCAAGTCAGTTCACCTCAAAAAAGCTTTTTACCGTGCGAAGCTCGTCTCTTTCCAGCCTGCCGAGCATCAGAAATTCGCCGCTTTCCGCGTAGACGCGGCAGAGCCCGCGCAGCTCCGTGCGCAGCGGGATCACGTTGCCGTTGCGGCAGAGCTTCTCCTGATGCTGTTCGAGCGTCAGCGCGGGCAGCGCCGCGAACAGGCTGTCCGTCGGCAGCAGCAGGGAGGCGGGATCGTCCGCTGTAAGAAGCTCATCCAGCGGGATGCTCTGCGCTTCGGTGAAGCAGCCCGCCGCCGTCCGCCGCAGGCGGCTCATGCAGCCGCCGCAGCCCAGCGCCCGTCCGATGTCGTGGCAGAGCGTGCGGATGTACGTGCCCTTGCTGCACCGGACGCGCAGGATAAAATCGCCGCCGTCCTCGCCGAGCAGCGTCAGCGCCTTGATCTCGATCGTGCGCGGCGCGCGCTCGATCTCCTTGCCCTGCCGCGCCAGCTCATAGAGCTTTTTACCGCCGATCTTGACGGCGGAGTACATCGGCGGCGTCTGCTGCTGTACGCCCGTGAACCGCGGCAGGACCGCCTCGAGCTGCTCGCGCGTGACGGTCGCATCGCTCTGCGACAGCACGGTCCCCTCGGTGTCCTGCGTGTCGGTGACGATGCCGAGCCGCAGCGCGGCGATATATTCCTTTTCCGCAGACTCGAAGAATTCGACCGCGCGCGTCGCCCGTCCGACGAACACCGGCAGCACGCCGGTCGCCATCGGATCAAGCGTCCCGCCGTGTCCGACGCGCTTTTCGTGCAGCGCGCCGCGCAGCTTTGCCGCGACGTCCTGGCTCGTCCAGCCGGCGGGCTTGTCCACGATCAGAATACCGTTCATCCTAGACCTCTGCGCCGAAGCGCCGCAGCACGTCCAGCACCGCGCGTCTGCCGTCCGGCAGCGTGCCGGGCACGGTCGCGCCCGCGGCGGCCTTGTGACCGCCGCCGCCCAGCGCCTCGCAGAGTTCGGAGGCGTCCCAGTGCTCGTCCGTGCGCAGGGAAATGCGCGCGCCGTCCTTCACGTCGCGCAGCATCACGCCGATCTCCACGCCCGCCAGATCGCGGGGGAAGCCGGCGATGTCGTCCATCTCATCCTCGGTCGCGCCGAGCTCCTTCACCACGGCGCTCGGCAGCGTGCAGATCGCCACGCGCCCGTCCGCCCGCACCTCGGTGTGTGCGGTCAGATACGCTTCCACGCGGCGCCGCCCCTCGGTCTTGACTGTGAACAGCAGCCGTCCCCACGACGCCGTGTCGGCGCCCGCCTCGCGGCATTTCGCCGCGGCGCGGAACGTCGCGGCGGTCGTGTTTGAGAAGCAGAAGCGCCCCGTGTCCGTGCTGACGGCGACGTAGATCGCCTCCGCCATGCGCTTGTCCAATTTCACGCCGAGTAGCTCCAGCAGGTCGAGGATGATCTCGCCGCACGCCGCGGCGGTCCCGTCGACGTAGGTTTTCCGCGCGTATTCCGTGTGCGAGGCGTGGTGGTCGATCGCCAGATCGGTGTGACCGGTCAGGCCCAGCGCATTATACGGCAGCAGCGACTCCGCCGCCAGATCGACCGAGACCAGCTTTCTGCCGTGCGGATCGCCGGTGCCCAGCAGATCGTCCAGCAGCGGCGCGAATTTGGCGCCGAACTGCGGGTTGGGGAAGATCACCGCGTCCTTGCCCAGCGCGCGCAGCCCCAGGCAGAGCGCGCTCGCGCAGCCCACCGCGTCGCCGTCGGGACGGCGGTGCGTCAGGATCAGAAACCGCTCGTACCGCCGCAGATACGCGGCGGTCTGTTCCAGTGTGATCATGTCTCTTCTTCTTTCTGTGTACCGAGCTTCGCCAGAAGCTCGCTCATGTGCGCGCCGTAGCGCAGCGAGTCGTCCGCCTCAAATACCAGCTCCGGCGTGTAGCGCAGCTGCAGACGGCTGCCAAGCTCGCGGCGCAGCCAGCCGGACGCGGACTTCAGCCCCTTCAGCACGTCCTTCGCCTTTTCCTCCTGCAGTACGCTGAAGCGCACCTTGGCGTAGCGCAGATCGGGCGTTGCCTGCACGCCGGTGAGCGACACCATGGCGCTTTGCACGCGGGGATCTTTCACCTCGCGCAGAAGCTCCGCCAGCTCGCGCTGCAGCTCTTCATTGATGCGTCCGATACGATTGGATGCCATAGGTTACCCCTTTCGGAAAAAACGGGGAAACGGCGCCGTTTCCCCGTTCAGGTCATTCCTTGATCTGCTCCATCACGAAGCACTCAAAGACGTCGCCTTCCTTGATATCGTTGAATTTTTCGACGGACATGCCGCACTCGTAGCCGGCGGCGACCTCCTTGACCGCGTCCTTGAAACGCTGGAGGCTGCCGAGCTGCCCCTCGTGGATGACCACGTTGTCGCGCAGCACGCGCACCTGCGCGTCGCGGGTGATCTTGCCGTCCTTGACGTAGCAGCCCGCGATCGTGCCGATGGCGGAGACCTTGTAGGTCTGGCGCACCTCGGCGTGGCCGATGATCGCCTCGCGGAACTTCGGATCGAGCATGCCCTTCATCGCGTCCTGGATCTCCTCGATCGCGTCGTAGATCACGCGGTACATCCGCATGTCGACGTTCGCGCGGGCGGCGTTCGCCTGCGCCGCGGAGTCCGGACGGACGTTGAAGCCGACAATGATCGCGTTCGCCGTGGAGGCGAGCAGCACGTCGGATTCGTTGATCGCGCCGACGCCCGCGTGGATGACCTTGACGCGGACCTCGTCGTTCGAGATCTTCTCCAGCGACGCCTTGACCGCCTCGGCGCTGCCCTGCACGTCCGCCTGGACGATCAGGCGCAGCTCCTTCATCACGCCCGCCTGCATCTGCGCGAAGAGATTGTCCAGCGTGACCTTCGTCTGCTGGGCGGCGGCCTCCGCCTTGATCTCCTCCTTGCGCTGCTCGACCAGCTGACGCGCCATGCGCTCGTCCTCGACGGCGTTGAAGGTGTCGCCCGCGCCGGGCACTTCCGCAAGGCCGGTAATCTCCACCGGCATGGAGGGACCTGCCGATTTGACGGTGCGTCCCTTGTCGTCCGTCATCACGCGCACGCGCCCGACGGCGGTGCCCGCGATGATGATATCGCCCTGCTTCAGCGTACCGTTCTGCACCAAAAGCGTTGCGATGGGGCCTCTGGATTTATCCAGCCGCGCCTCGATGACGGTACCCTTCGCCAGACGGTTCGGGTTGGCTTTCAGTTCCTGCATCTCGGCGGTCAGCAGCAGCATCTCCAGCAGTTTGTCGATGCCCTGTCCCGTCTTGGCGGAGATCGGGCACATCACGGTGTCGCCGCCCCATTCCTCGGGAACGAGGTCGTATTCCGTGATCTGCTGCATGATGCGGTCGGGATTTGCACCCGGCTTATCCATCTTGTTGATCGCCACGACGATGGGGATCTTCGCGGCTTTCGCGTGATTGATCGCCTCAACGGTCTGCGGCATGATGCCGTCGTCCGCCGCCACGACGAGGATCGCAATATCGGTGCACAGCGCGCCTCTTGCGCGCATCGCGGTGAACGCCGCGTGACCCGGGGTGTCCAGGAACGTGACGGTCTGCCCGTTGACGGCGACGGTATACGCGCCGATGTGCTGCGTGATGCCGCCCGCCTCGCCGGCGACGACGTTCGTCTTGCGCACGGCGTCGAGAAGCGAGGTCTTGCCGTGGTCGACGTGGCCCATGACCACCACGACCGGACTTCTGGCGACCAGTTCCTCGGCGGTATCCTCGCGGTCGTCGATCAGTTTTTCCTCGATGGTGACGATGACCTCTTTTTCGACCTTGCAGCCCAGCTCGACCGCCACGAATTCCGCGGTGTCGAAGTCGATGGTCTGGTTGACCGACGCCATCACGCCGTTTTTCATCAGGCACTTGATGACCTCCGCCGCGGTCTTTTTCATGCGCGAGGCAAGCTCGCCGACCGTGATCTCATCCGGGATCTTGACGGTGAGCGGCGTCTTCTTGATGACCTCGAGCTGCAAACGGCGGATCTTATCCTGCTCCTCGTTGCGGCTCTTGGTGGAGAATTTCTTCTTTTTCTGCTGCTGGCGCTTGCTGCCGATCTTCTGCTTGCCGCCGGTGTAGTTCTGCACCCGCTCGGAGACCAGCGTGTCGGCGTGATCGTCAAAGCGTTCGGCGTTGACGGTGACGGCGCTGGTGTCGATCACGCGGCGCTCGCGCTTGCGCTCCGGCTCCGCCGGTTTTTTCGGCGCCTCTTCTTTCTTCGGCGCGTCCGGCTTGGCCTCGGCTTCCGCCTCCGCCTCGGGCTTCGGCTCGGGCTTCGGCTTCGGCGCGGGCGCGACGGCAAAGACCTGCTCCAGCGATTCGATCTGATGCTCGCGGGTGATGATATCGAAGAGGAAATTCAGCTGCTCCTCGGTCAGCACCTGCTGCGCGCTCTTCGGCTTGTCGTAGTATCTGGCGACGTATTCGGTGATCACCTTGCTCGGTACGCCGAAATCCTTCGCCATATCGCCGATACGGTATTTGATCAGAGTGCTCATACGGCCACCTCCATGTTCAGTCAGTTCACATTACTTTTTCCCCCGACGCACGTTCTCACGGTGCGCCTTCTCCTCCTGCCGCCGCTTTTCGATGCGCCGGACGGCGGTCTCGAGCGTCTGCCGGACTGCCTCCGCGTCTTCGGAGGACGGCAGCGCCTCGACCAGCGCCAGCGCCATGGCGGCGTCTGTCATCGCGGCGATCGGGCAGACGGGTCTTCCGACCGCGCCGCCGAGCTCCGCCTTTGTGTACGGGACCTCCAGCAGCGGCGGCTTGCCGGACCGGACGAAGTACGCCGCCCTGTGGCGGACGCTGTCGCCCGCGTCGGACGCCAGCAGCAGAAGTCTTGCCTTTCCGCTGCGGCATGCGCCCGCGACGCCTTCCTCGCCCAGCTCGACGCGGCTGCCGCGCCTTGCAAGTCCCAGCAGTCCCAGCGCCCTATCCATCGGCATTTTGCTCCATCTCGGCGAGCAGCCCGTCGTAGACGCTCTGCGGGATCGCGGTCTCGAACGCGCGCTCCAGCGCGCGGGATTTGATGGCTTTTTTCAGGCATTCGGCGCTGCGGCACACGTACGCGCCGCGTCCCGGCGCCTTGCCGCCGAAATCCAGCGTGACCGCGCCGTCCTGGCTGTGCGCCACGCGGATCAGTTCGCGCTTGGGTCTCATCTCCCGGCAGCCGACACACTGCCGCATCGGGATCTTCTTCGGCATCCGTCACGCCTCCTTTCGGCTTTGATGCCCTTTTACGCTTCGTCCGCCTGCGATTCGGGCTTGATGTCGATCTTGTAGCCCGTCAGCCGCGCGGCGAGGCGGGCGTTCTGCCCCTCCTTGCCGATGGCAAGCGAAAGCTGATCGTCCGGCACCACGACGCGGCACGCCTTGCCGCTGCCGGGCAGCACCGTCACGGACACCACGTCCGACGGGCTGAGCGCCGCGGCGACGAACTCCTCGGGGTCGTCCGACCAGACGACGATGTCCATCTTCTCGCCGTGCAGCTCGTCCACGACGGCGCCGACGCGGCTGCCGCGCGGGCCGACGCACGCGCCGACGGGATCGATGTTCTCCTCCGTGGCGGCGACGGCGAGCTTCGTGCGCGAGCCGGCTTCCCGGGCGATGGAGCGGATCTCCACCTCGCCGGATTCGATCTCGGGCACGTTCAGCTCGAACAGCCGCTTGACAAGGCCGGGATGCGTGCGGGATACGATGACCTGCGGGCCGCGCGTCGAATGGCGGACCTCCACCACGTACACGCGGATCAGATCGCCTTCGCGGTAACTCTCGCCCGGGACCTGCTCGGTCGCCGCCAGCAGCGCGTCGGTGCGGTCGGTGCCGCCGCCGATGCGGACGAAGATGTTGCCGTTGCTCGGCTCCACGCGCAGCACGGTGCCGGTCATGATCTCGTGCGCCTTGGACGAGAACGAGTTGAACACCATGTCGCGCTCCGCTTCGCGGATGCCCTGGATGATGACCTGCTTGGCGGTCTGCGCCGCGATGCGACCGAACGCCTGCGTCTTGACGGATACGTTCACAAGATCGCCCAGCTCCGCCTTCGGCTCGATGAGCCGCGCCGCGTCGAGCGCGATCTCGGTGGCGGGGGAGATGACCTCCTCCACGACCTCTTTCTGCGCGTACATCTCGATCTCGCCGTCGACGACCTCCACGAACACGTTGTCCGTGTAGCCCTCCTTGTCCTTCTTATAGGCGGCGACGAGCGCCTGCGTGATCTTGTCGATCATGTACGACTGCGGGATCCCGCGCTCCTTTTCCAGCTGCGCCAGCGCGCCGAAAATCTCCGAATTCATTTTTTCCGATTCCTCCTTACCGTACATAAAGCCGCACGAGGGCGACCTCCGGTTTTTCGAACGTGACGGCCTCGCCGCCGACGTCCACGGTCACGCTGCCGTTTTCATAGCCGGCGAGCGTCCCGATATATTCCTTTTTTCCGTCCCGCGGACGGTAGAGCTTCACAAGAACCTCCGCGCCCATGAACTGCTCGAAATCCGACGGACGCTTCAGCGGACGTTCGATCCCCGCCGAGCAGACCTCGAAATGGTAACTCTCCGCGATGGGATCCTTCTCGTCCAGAATGGGATCGACGGCGCGGGAGATCGCCTCGCAGTCGGTGATATTTACGCCGCCCGCCTTGTCGATATACAGCCGCAGGAACCAATCGGCGCCCTCGCGGACGTATTCCACGTCCCACAGCGTGCAGCCGTGCTCCCGTACGATCGGCTCCGCAAATCCGCGGACCAGCTCCGTGACCTTCACAAAATCCTCCCCATTCAACAAATAATGAGCGGGGAACGATCCCCACTCATCAAGTCAACCTACATTCGAACGTGGCGATTATAGCATAGTTTTCCGTAGAATGCAATAGAAAAATCAAAAAAATATTATATTTTTTTATTAAAACATTCTTCCGCGCCCGATGAAAATTTTTTCTTGCCGTCGGGATGCATTTTTGAGGCAAGTATGCTATACTCATTGCGGACACCGGAATGGGAGTGGTTATGTGAAAAAACGGGAACTTCTTCTGCTCGGCGCGCTCGTTCTGGGCGCGGTCGGGTTCGAGCTGCGGACGATCCAGCTGAAGCTCGGCTACGAGGGCGGTCTGCCGGTCGGGATCGTGTGGCTGTGGCCGGCGCTGCTGACCTTGCTCGTCGCGGTCGGGCTGGCGGTCTGCCTTTGGCGTATGCCCGAAAAACAGGCGTACGATGAGCTGCCCGCGTCCGGGCGGATCGGCGCGATCCTGTACGCCGCGGCGGCGGGACTGCTGCTGGCTTCGAGCGTCGCGGGCTTCGTGACCGACAAGAGCGGCAGCGATCTGCTGTTCAGCCGCATCGTCGCCGCGCTCGGCGTCGTCACGGCGCTTTCCCTTTTGTCGTCGGCGGCGGCGCAGTACCGCGGCAAGACGCCCGCGGCGTGGACGTGCTTCGCGCCCATCGTGTACCTGCTGGCGTCGATCGTGTTCCACTTCCGCCGCTGGAGCGTCGATCCCATCGTGATGGATTACTGCTACAAGCTGCTGTCCTCGCTTGCCGCCATGCTGGGGCTGTTCTATGCGGGCGGCTTCCTGTTTGACCGCGGCAAACGCCGCTTCGGCGCGTTCTTCTGCCTGTTCGGCGTGTACCTTGCGTGCGTGACGCTCGCAGACGGCGGACTGGAGCACGTCCTGCTGACGGGCAGCCTGCTGCTCCTGCTCTGCGCCAACGCAAGACGGCTTGTGAAAAATTAAGACAAAAAACGGGGGTGTGCATCAAAATGCACGCCCCCGTTTTTTATTATCGCTGGACTCTGCCGCTGCCATCGCCGCCCATCAGCGCGGCGACCTCCCCGACCGTCACGCGGTTGAAATCGCCGGGGATCGTGTGCTTCAGGCACGACGCCGCCACCGCAAATTCCAGCGCGGTCTGCCGATCCTCATAGGCGTTCAGCCCGTAGATCAGTCCGCCTGCGAAGCTGTCGCCGCCGCCGACGCGGTCGACGATGTCGCGGATCTCGTATTTTTTCGAAACGTAGAAATGCTCGCCGTCGTTCAGGCACGCCGCCCAGTCGTTCCAGTCGGCGCTGTGGCTCTCACGCAGCGTGATCGCGATCATCTTCATGTCGGGATACGCGGCAAGCACCTTGTCGCCGAGCGCCCGGTACGCCTCGCGGTCGAGCTTGCCCGCCGTCACGTCTACGTCGGCGGAGATGCCGAGCGACTTCTGCACGTCCTCCTCGTTGGCGATCGCGACGTCCACGTACTTTGCCAGCTCCGGCATGACCTCGTCGGCGCGTTTGCCGTATTTCCACAGATTTTTGCGGTAGTTCAGATCGCACGACACGGTCACGCCGCGCGTCTTCGCCGCCCTGACCGCTTCCATACTCAATTCCATCGCGCTCTCGCTGATGGCGGGCGTGATGCCCGTGATATGGAACCAGTCCGCGCCGTCAAGGATCGCGTTCCAGTCGAGATCGCCGGGCTTCGCCCTTGCGATGGCGCTGTCCGCGCGGTCGTAGATCACCTTGCTGGCGCGCTGGTTGGAGCCGGTCTCCATATAGTACACGCCCATGCGTCCGGGGACCTGCAGGATATTACCCGTTTTCACGCCGAAGCGGCGCAGCTCCGCAATGCAGGCGTCGCCGATATCGCCCTCCGGCAGCACGGTGCAGAACTCCGCGTCCGCGCCGTAATTCGCCAGCGACACCGCCACGTTCGCCTCGCCGCCGCCGAAAGTCGCTTCCAGCGCGGGCGACTGGAACAGCCGCTCGAAGCCGGGGGATTTCAGGCGCAGCATGATCTCGCCGAAGGTCAGGACTCTCATTTCGGTTTCCTCGCTTTCTCCACGATCTGCCGCGCTTCACGGCACAGTTCGGTGATGTGCGCAAAGTTTCCGGCTGCGATATCCTTCTTCAGGCACAGCCAGCTTCCGCCGACCGCCAGCGTGGCGGGCACGGCGGCGTACTCGGCAAGGTTGCCGGCGTCCACGCCGCCGGTCGGGACGAATTTGATCCCCGCGAACGGCGCGGCGAGCGACTTCAGCGCCTTCGCGCCGCCAAAGGTTCCGGCGGGGAAGAATTTTACCGCATTGACACCCAATTTCATTGCCGCCATGATCTCCGACGGCGTCACACAGCCGGGCGTCACGGCGACGCCGTTTTCCACGCACCAGCGCACGGTTTCCTCGTCGAATCCCGGCGCGACGATGAACCTTGCGCCCATTTTCACGGCGGTCTGCGCCTGTGCGACGTCCAGCACCGTACCTGCGCCGACCAGCATTTCGGGGCAGCCCTCCGCGACCGCGCGGATCGCGTCGGCGGCAGCCGCCGTGCGGAAGGTGATCTCCATCACGTCCACGCCGCCCGCGAGCAGCGCCTTCGCCGTCGGCACGGCGTCCTTCACATCGTCCAGAACGACGACCGGCACCACGCCGCAGTCGTAAAACCGCTGCAAAACGTCCATAAAAGCGCCCCTCTTCCGTGTTTTCTCTCAAAAGCATTATAAGATCGGCTTCCCCGACGGTCAAGAGGTGAGCGCGAAAAAAGCAATTTGCTGACAAAACGCAAGCGGATCGTACAAAAATTGCGCCGCTTCGGCACGATAATTGTTGACGAATATATAAGGTATGTGATACAATATCTTGGATTAAACTCGGATAGATATCCGCAGTTTTGAATTCCAGCAAATTCCAACCGATCGAAAACGGGGTATGCCGTATGTACGAAAAGTTCTTCAAGCGGGTCATCGACACGGTGCTGTCCGCGCTGGGACTGCTGCTGCTGTCGTGGCTGTATCTCATTCTGGCGCTGGCGGTCGTCATCGATGATCCCGGGCCGGTGCTGTTCAGTCAGAAGCGCGTCGGGCGCGGCAAAAAGTATTTTCAGCTGCACAAGTTCCGCAGCATGAAGATGTCTACGCCGCACGATATGCCCACACATATGCTGGAAAACCCGGAGCAGTACATCACGCGCGTCGGCAAATTCCTGCGCAAGAGCAGTTTGGACGAACTGCCGCAGATCTGGGACATCTTCGTCGGCAACATGAGCATCATCGGGCCGCGTCCCGCGCTGTGGAATCAGGACGACCTGATCGAAGAGCGCGACCGCTACGGCGCGAACGACATCCGTCCCGGGCTGACCGGCTGGGCGCAGATCAACGGCCGCGACGAACTGGAGATCCCCGTCAAGGCGCGGCTCGACGGCGAGTACGCGGAAAAACTGCGAAAAGGCGGCTTCGCGGCGTTCTTCTTTGACTGCCGTTGCTTCCTCGGCACGATCTTCTCCGTCGCGCGCGGCGACGGCGTGGTCGAGGGCGGCACCGGCGCGATCCGTGAAAAGGAGGAGGTCCGATGACAGTTTCCGAAAAACCGCTGGTCTCGGTCATCATCCCGACGTACAAGCGGACGGTCGAATACCTGTCGCGCGCCGTGCAGTCGGTGCTGGCGCAGACGTATGAGAATTTTGAGCTGATCGTGATCGACGACAGCCCCGCCGATTATGAAAAGCGCGGCGAGATCGCGGACTATATGGCGGCGGTCGCGTCCGAAACCGTGCGGTATTATCAAAACGAAAAGAACATGGGCGGCTCGCTGGCGCGCAACCGCGGCATCGAGCTGGCGAAGGGCGAATTCATCAGCTTCCTGGACGACGACGACGAGTATAAGCCGGAAAAGCTGGAAAAACAGGTGCGCTTCATGCTGGAGGGCGATTACGACCTGTCGTTTTCCAACCTCATCATGTACGGCGCGTCGGGCGCGGTCGTGGACTACCGCGAGTATACGGACATCCCCGCGTTCGACAATGAAACGCTGCTGCACTACCATCTGACGCGGCACATGACCGGCACGCCGACGTTCATGTTCAAGGCGGACAAGCTGCGCGAGATCGGCGGCTTCGAGGACGCGAAGATGGGGCAGGAGTTCTACCTGATGCTCAAATCCATCGAGCGCGGGCTGAAGATCGGCTACCTGCCGGACTGCGACGTCAAGGTCTACAAGCACGCCGAGGGCGGCATTACGCAGGGCAAAAACAAGATCGACGGCGAAAACCGTCTGTACGAATTCAAAAAGCAGTACTTCCCGCGGCTGACCAAGAAGGAGATCCGCTTCATCAACTTCCGCCACTGGGCGGTCATGGTCGTCGCGTACAAGAGAAATCACATGTTCCTTCAAATGCCGATCGCAGGCGTCAAGGCGTTTTTCGCCTCGCCCGGAGACTTCTTCTCGCAGGTGGGCGGCTTCGTCGGCAAGGTTTTCCGGAACAGAAAGGGATAAAGGAGAGAATCCATGAAACTGTATGACAAACTTGTTGCAAAGGAAGAATCGCTTGCGCTCGTCGGGCTCGGCTACGTCGGCATGCCGATCGCCGTGGCGTTCGCGAAGAAGGGGCTGAACGTCATCGGCTTCGATCTGAACGCCGAGAAAATTAAGCTCTATCAGTCCGGCGTCGACCCCACCAAGGAGGTCGGCGACGAGGAGATCGCCAAGACGACCGTGCAGTTCACCTCCGACGAAAAGGCGCTTCAAAAGGCGAAGTTCCACATCGTCGCCGTGCCCACGCCGGTCAACACCGACCACACGCCCGACCTCACGCCCGTCATCGGCGCGTCGGAGATCGTCGGGCGCAACCTGACTCCCGGCTCCATCGTGGTCTACGAGTCCACGGTCTACCCCGGCTGCACCGAGGACGTCTGCATCCCGATCCTGGAAAAGCAGTCCGGACTGAAATGCGGAAAAGATTTCAAGGTCGGCTACAGCCCCGAGCGCATCAACCCCGGCGACAAGGTGCACCGGCTGGAGAACATCCACAAGATCGTCTCCGGCATCGACGCGGAGTCGCTTGCCGAGATCAAGGCGGTCTACGATCTCGTTATCGAGGTCGGGACGCATCCCGTGTCCAACCTGCGCACCGCCGAGGCGGTCAAGGTGGTCGAAAACAGCCAGCGCGACGTCAACATCGCGTACATGAACGAGCTTGCCATGGTCTTTGACCGCATGGACATTGACACGAACGAGGTTGTCGACGGCATGAATACCAAGTGGAACGCGCTCGGCTTCCGTCCGGGACTGGTCGGCGGTCACTGCATCGGCGTGGACCCGTACTACTTCACGTATCAGGCGGAGAAGCTCGGCTACCACAGCCAGATCATCCTCAACGGGCGCATCGTCAACGATTCGATGGGCGCCTACGTCGCCGACGCCGCCGTCAAGCGGATGATCGCAGCGGGACAGGCGCCGAAGAAGAGCAAGGTCGTCATCCTCGGGCTGACGTTCAAGGAAAACTGCCCGGATACCCGCAACAGCAAGGTGGACGATATCATCCGCCAGCTCGGCACCTACGGCATCAAGCCGACGGTCGTCGATCCGTGGGCGTCCGAGCGCGACGCCATGCGCGAATACGGCGTGACGCTGACGAAGCTCGAGGACGTGAAGGACGCGGACTGCGTCATCGTCGCGGTCGCGCATAACGAGTTCAGGGCGCTCGGGCTGGATCAGATCAAGAAGCTGTTCCGGCAGGGCGCGGACGCGGAGAAGGTGCTGATCGACGTCAAGGGACTTTACAAGGTCGAGGACCTCAAGGCGTCCGGCATGCTGTGGTGGAGGCTGTAAACCGGATTTTTGCCTCCGTTAAGGTGACAGAGATATGAAAAAAATGACCATTTGCGTGATCGGCGCGTTCAAGCACGGCTGCGTCGACTATAACGGCCAGACGACGAAGGTACGCAACTATGCCGCGGAGATCAAGGCGCGGTTCCCGGATGCGAAGGTGATCGAGCTGGATACGTGGCGGGGCGACAGCACCTCCTACACGAGCATTTTGAAGGCGGTCCCCGCGTGCCTCAAAAGCGACGTCGTGTTGATCCTGCCCGGCAAGAACGGACTGAAGATCTTCCTGCCGCTGACCTCCGTGCTGAAAAAGCTCGGCAAATACCTGCTGCTGTACCCCGTGGTCGGCGGCTGGCTGCCCGAGTATGTGCAGAGCAATCAGAATTTAGCCAAGCACCTGAAAAACGTGGACCGCGTCTACGTCGAGACGAACAGGATGGTGGAAAAGCTGCAGGCGCAGGGTATGACGAACATTGAGCTTGCGCCCGTGTTCACCAGACGGACGGCGGCAGAGGGGCAGACCTACCGCGTCGAAGACCCGATCGCGCTTTGCACGTTTTCCCGCGTGACGGAGGAGAAGGGCGTCGGCACCGCGATCGAGGCGGTGCAGCTGCAGAACAAGGCGGCGGGAAAGAAAAAATACTGCCTGAATGTCTACGGGCAGATCGACCCCGCGTTCGAGGAAACGCTGAAGGCATACGAAAGCGCGGACGAGTTTGGCGCCGTCTGCTGCCACGGTCCGCTGGAGGACAGCGAGGTCATCGAAACGCTTGCGCGTCACAGCGCGCTGCTGTTTCCCACCTACTACCCCGGCGAGGGCTTCCCCGCCACCGTGCAGGAGGCGATGATCGCCGGACTGCCGATCGTCGCGTCGGATTGGCGCTACAACGGCGAGATCGTGACCGAGGGCTATAACGGGTATCTGTTCGACCTTTCCGGCGGCGCGAGAGCGCTGGCGGAGAAGATCGAGGCGCTGTTCGCGTCAGAACAGACCGCGGTCTCCATGCATCAAAACAGTCTGGAGCGGGCGGAGCACTACACGCCGAAAAAGGTTCTTGCGCCGATGTTCGAGCGGATCGCGGCGTACTGCGAGAGGAGCGAAAGAGCATGATCATCACACGAGCGCCGTTTCGCGTGTCGTTCTGCGGCGGCGGAAGCGACCTGCCGCCCTTCTACGAAAAATACGGCGGCTGCGTCCTTTCCACGACGATCCGCAAGTACATGTATCTGACGATCCACAACTATTTCCACAAGGATCAGATAGTGCTGAAATACTCCAAGACGGAGACGGTCAAAAGCTGCGACGAGATCGAGCACAAGTATTTTCGCCAGTGTCTGAAGGACTTCGGGATCACCGGCGTGGAGATCTCCTCGATGGCGGACATTCCCGCCGGCACTGGACTGGGGTCGTCTTCTGCGTTCGCGGTTGCGCTGCTGCATCTGCTGTACACCTACAAGGGCGAGTTCGTGTCCAAGTACAAGCTTGCCAAGGAGGCGTGCGAGGTAGAGATCACCAAGCTCGGCGAGCCGATCGGCAAGCAGGATCAGTTCGCCGCTGCGTTCGGCGGTCTCAACTACTACGAATTCCAGCCGAGCGGCTTCGTGAAGGTCGAACCGATCATCATGCTGCCGGAGAGCTACAGAAAGCTGGAGCGCAATATCCTGATGTTCTATCTGGGCGGCGTGCACTCCGCGTCTGCGATCCTCAAGGAGCAAAGCCGCAACGTGACGGCGGCGGACAAGGCGGAGGTCCAGAAGAAAATGTGCGATCTGACAAGATCGCTCAAGGAGGAGCTGCAAAAGAACAACGTCGACGCGCTGGGTGAGCTGCTGCATGAGAACTGGATGCTCAAGCGCTCGCTGGCGTCGGGTATCTCCAATCCGCTGATCGACGAAGTCTACGAAAAGGCGATGTCCGCCGGTGCGCTGGGCGGCAAGCTGCTCGGCGCGGGCGGCGCGGGTTTCATGATCTTCTACGTGCCGGATGAAAACAAGCACGCGGTCAGAAGCGCGCTCGCCGACCTGCGGGAGATCGATTTCGAGCTGGACAACTCCGGCGCAACCATCGTCTACGTGGACAAGGACAACATTTAGGGGGAAGAGCATGAATGTTTTCGTCGCCGGCGGCGCCGGCTTTATTGGAAGCCACCTCATTGACCATCTTCTCGCGGAGGGGCATACGGTGCTCTGCGCGGACAAGCTTGTCATGGGCGGGCAGAACATCGAACATCTGCGCGACAACAGCGCCTTCTCGTTCTGTGAGACGGAGCTGGCAGAGCAGGACGCGGTCGACCGCATCTTTGCCGAAAACAAAATCGATGCGGTCTATCACCTCGCCGCCAATTCCGATATCCAGAAGGGCGGCAGAGAGCCGTCGATCGATTTCAACGACACGCTGCTGACGACGAGAGCCATCCTGGAGGGGATGCGCAAGGCGGACGTGAAGAAGCTGTTCTTCGCGTCGACCTCCGCCGTCTACGGCGAGATGCCGGACACGGCGCTGACGGAGACGACCGGCGGCATCATGCCGGTGTCGTATTACGGCGGCGCGAAGCTTGCCTCGGAGGCGCTGATCTCTTCCTACGTCTCCATGTGCGATATGTCTGCCGTGATCTTCCGCTTCCCGAACGTCATCGGGCCGCGGCTGACGCACGGCGCGGTGTTCGATTTCATCCGCAAGCTGCGGAAAAACCCCGCCGAGCTGGAGATCCTCGGCAACGGCAAGCAGTGCAAGCCGTATATCTACGTGCTGGATCTCGTCGATGCCATCGTGAAGATGACGCGCGAATTCGCGGCGGGCGAAAACGTCTACAACATCAGCGTGATGAGCGATGGCACCACCGTGACACACATCGCGGAGATCGTTGTGGAGGAGCTGGGACTGCAAAACGTCGCGTTCCGCTACACCGGCGGCGACCGCGGTTGGAAGGGCGACGTGCCGCGCTTTGAGTATGACATTTCCAAGATCCTCGCCACGGGCTGGCGGCCGCAGTACACCTCGGACGAGGCGGTGCGGCAGACCGTCAAAGACGCGGTCAAGGCGGGCATGTGATGAGAGCGGTCATCATGGCGGGCGGCAAGGGCACGCGGCTGGCGTCCATCGCCGCAGACATCCCCAAGCCGATGTTCCCGATCCTCGGCAAGCCGATTTTGGAATACCAGCTGGAAAGTCTTGTGAAAAGCGGCGTCCGTGACGTCACGCTGATCGTCGGGCACCTGAAGGAGGTTGTCAAGGACTACTTCGGCGACGGCGCGAAATTCGGCGTGACCGTCCGGTACATCGAGGAGACCGAGCCGCTGGGTACGGCGGGCGCGCTGTACTACCTGAAGGACGAGCCGGAGGTCTTTCTGCTGCTGTTCGGCGATCTGATCCTCGACGTCGACTTCGCCAGATTCATGGCGTTCCACAAAGCGCACGGCGCGGCGATCACGCTGTACGGGCATCCGAACGCGCATCCGTACGACTCCGACGTCATCGAGACCGATCCCGACGGCAGAGTCACGAGCATCCTCAGCAAAAAGGTCGAACGCGATTTCGATTATCACAATTTCGTCAACGCGGGACTTTACTGCATCAGCCCTGCCGCGCTGGACGCGATCCCCGCGCCGCAGAAGTGCGATCTCGAAAAAGACGTGATCGCGGGTCTGATCGGGCAGGGGAAGGTCTACGCCTATAAATCCACCGAATACGTCAAGGACATGGGCACGCCCGACCGACTGGCGGCGGTTTCCGCCGACGTGGAAAACGGCGTGGTCGCCGGACGCAGCCTGAAGCAGAAGCAGCAGGCGGTGTTCCTGGACCGCGACGGCACGGTCAACGAATACGTCGGCTTTTTGACGAATATCAGCGATTTCCGCCTTCTGCCGGGCGCGGCGAAGGCGATCGCGTCGCTCAACGCGAGCCGCTATTTGACCATCGTGGCGACGAACCAGCCGGTCATCGCGCGCGGCGAGGTCACGTTCGCCGAGCTTGAGGCGATCCACAAGAAAATGGAAACGGCGCTGGGCAGAGAGGGCGCGTATCTGGACGATATCTTCTTCTGCCCGCACCATCCGCACAGCGGCTATGTGGGCGAGGTCAAGGCGCTCAAAATCGACTGCGAATGCCGCAAGCCGAAGACCGGCATGCTGCTGCAGGCGGCAGAGAAATACAACATCGACCTGCGCCGGTCGTGGTACGTCGGCGATACCACCGTCGACGTGCAGACCGGGATCAACGCCGGTATGCGGACGATCCTGCTGCAGACGGGCGAGGCGGGACGCGACGGGAAGTTCGACGTCAAGCCGGACTACGTCGCGGCGGACCTGCCCGCAGCGGTGCAAATCATTTTGGAGTCGTAAGGAGAGAACAGTATGAAAATGTATCAAAACGACATCCGCGAATATCTCGCGCGGGAGATCGAAACGCTCCGGAAGCTGGACGTGGAGCAGATCAACGCCGCGCTGAATCTGCTGCTGGAGACGCAGGAAAACGGCAATACGGTCTTTGTGTTCGGCAACGGCGGCAGCTCTGCCACGGCGTCACATTTCCAGAACGATTTCAACAAGGGCGTCTCCGAGCACACGGAAAAGAAATTCAATCTGCAGTGCCTGAACGACAACGTGGCGACGGTCATGGCGGTCGCTAACGACATCGGCTTTGAGGAGATCTTCCGCTTCCAGCTGATCGGGCACCTGAAGCCCGGCGACGTGTGCCTTGCCATCTCCGGCAGCGGCAACTCCGCCAATGTCCTGCGCGCCGTGGAGTACGCCAAGAGCTGCGGCAACAAGATCATCGGTCTGACCGGTTACGGCGGCGGCAAACTGAAGGAGCTTTCCGACGTGTCGCTCCACGTGCCGATCAATAGCATGCAGATCACCGAGGATATCCACATGGTGTTCGATCACCTGATGATGAGCGTCCTATATAAGGACCTCTGCGGGATCGACCACATCAAACCGTGAAAGCCGGGAAAACGATGAAGATCATGCAAGTTATCCCCGCGTTCAGCGTGGGCGGCGGGGAAACCATGTGCGAAAACCTGACCTATGCGCTGCGCGAGGCGGGGCACGACGTGCTGGCGGTCAGCCTGTACGACGAGCATACGCTGATCACCGAGCGCATGGAGAGTAGCGGCGTCGCGCTGAAATACCTCGCAAAGAAACCGGGACTTGATCCCGGCTGTGTGCTGCGGCTGCGCAAGCTGATCCGCGCCTACCGCCCGGACGTGGTGCACACGCACCTGTACGCGCTGAAATACGCGGCGCTGGCGAAGGCGTTTTTGAGGATCCGCGGCGTGCACACGCTGCACAACGTCGCGGAAAAAGAGGCGTCGCCGAAGGACCGGAAGCTCAACCGCGTGTTCTATCACCGCGGCATGGCGATCCCCGTATCGCTCAGCGAAGAGGTGCAGACGACGGTGCTCAAGCTGTACGGACTGCGGGCGGAGCAAAGCCCTGTTATCTACAACGGCATTGACCTGCGCCGCTGCATCCCGAAGGAGGAGCATCACGCGGGCGAGCCGTTTCGCATCGTGCACGTCGGGCGGTTCATGGAGCAGAAAAACCATCCCTGCATGATCGAGGCGCTGGCGGCGCTGCCGCGCGGGAGGTTCCATCTGACGTTCCTCGGCGACGGCGAGCTGATGCAGGAGATCAAAGAGCTTGCGCAGAAGCGCGGCGTGGCGGAGGAGATCACCTTTGCCGGCAACTGCGGCGACGTGCCGCAGGCGCTTCACAAAGCGGACGTATTCATCCTGCCCTCTTTGTGGGAGGGCATGCCGATGAGCATCATTGAGGCGATGGGCACGGCGCTGCCGATCATCGCGTCCGACGTCGGCGGCGTCAGCGATATGATCCGCGACGGCGAGAGCGGCATCTTGATTCAGCCTGACGCGCAGGAGCTCTGCGCGGCGATCGGGCGCGTCGCGGAAAGCGAAGCGCTCCGCGATACGCTGGGCGCGAACGCACTGGCGCGCAGCGAGATCTTCTCATCGCAGAAGATGGCGGCGGCATATCTGACGATCTACGGCGGGTAAGAGAGGAAGGAAACGGTTTTGACCAATCAAGCAGCAACGTTTCAAAATGGGAATATGCAGCCGCATACCGGCGCTGCGGTAGCTCCGAACCGCGTCAAGCTGCGCTTTGCCGGCAGGAAGGCGTATCTGCTGGTCGACGGCGTTCGGCGCGAGCCGATCGGCGCGTACTGCCTGTGGCTCGGCATCTATCTTGTCAGCCTGATCCTCGGCGCGATGCACATCGGTCCGCTCGGCTCGATGCTGAAGGTCATCGCGTTCATTCCGATCGGCATCTGGCTTCTGACGTCGCACAAGTTCCGGCTGACGACCACCATCGCGTGGACCGGCATCTACGTACTGTGGATCGCGATGACGTGGATCTGGTCGATCAACCGCGGCGCGTCGTTTTCCCGCGCGGTCTCGCAGGTCAGCTTTTTCTTCCTGATGGCGTCAACCACGGGCTTTACGTTCACCGAATATGAGCTGGCGTTTCTCAAAAAGTGCCTGATCTGGTCGTCGCGGCTGACGGCGGTCTTCGTGCTGATCTTTGCCAGCTATTTCCAGGGGCGCATGTACTTGACCGGCATCGTGGCGGAGGATCCCAACTACCTCTGCGCATATTTCCTGTTTGCGATCATCTACGCGATCCAGACGATCCTGTCGCACGATACGACACGCAAGCGCAGGATCCTGCTGGTTTTCGAGTTGGCGGTCTACGCCTACATCGTAATGGCGACCGGCTCGCGCGGCGGTATGTTCGCCATCATCGCGGCGATTGCCGTCGTGGTGCTGTTCGACCGTCCGCGTTACGGCGGCGGCAAGATGTCTACCCGGATCATCGTTGTGATCGTGCTGTTTGCGGCGGCGGTCCTCGTCGCGCAGTTCGTCAACAAGGACGCGCTGACGCGTTTCAGCGCGGAATCGATCGAGGAGTCGAACGGTACCGGCCGTTATGAGATCTGGGAAAGCGCCCTCAATGCGTTTGCCAACTCCCCGTTCCTGCGGCAGCTCGGCGGCTACGGCACACAGACGGCGCGCGACATCACGTATCTGTTCCCGTTCCCGCGCCACAACGTCATGCACAACATGTTCGTCGAAAATCTGGTGGAGGCGGGCGCGATCGGCGTGCTGTTCTACACGATCCACATCTTCTGCTATTTCCGCCTGGCGATCCGGCAGCGGAACTTCTTCTCCATCGCCGTGATCTTCGGCCTGTTCGTGCTGTCGCTCTCCACGTCGATCTACACGTTCAAGCCGTACTGGAACATCATGCTTTACACCCTGTGCTGCAGCAGACAGGTGCGCAGCGCCGATCCCGCGGGATCGGCGCCGACGGCAGGAGGCGTG
>JAFSXP010000224.1 GCA_017443965.1 Oscillospiraceae bacterium | reverse complement strand
TCCGACAATGAACACCTGATTCGTGTCGCCCTTGCTGTAAACGCCGCAGGTGAACTGCCCCGCCGTCGTGGCATAGGTGAAGCGCCCCACCGCGACCGAGCCGCGGGACTGCGCGACGGTGCTTTCGCCTAGCGCGGCAGAATAGTCGCCGACCGTCGAGCCGGACAGCCGGTTGACGGACAGCGCGCCCGTGCCTGTAATGCCGCCTGTAAACGACGGTGACGCGGCGTTCAGTTTAGCGTCGAGTGCGGTATCGACTTCGCCCTTCCGCATGAGATCGTTATCCGCTGTCGCCGCAGCGCCTGCCGTCACCTTGCCGGTCATCGTCAGATTGCCGGTTCCCGACGGGTTGGCTTTACTCATCTTATAGGTCTCAAGCGAGTCCAGTTCATTTCTGTGCGACTGCAGTTCCGCCTCGACCGTAGAGCTCTCGCCCATCAGGTCAGTAGTCCCGATCATGCCCGCGCCGGGTGTCCCAGAGATAATACCGTCGTCTGCGAGAGCCGCGCTGGAGGCCTTCCCAGCAAGCGCCGTCTTGATCGCATCTAGGACGGCAGCGACGGTGGAGCCGGTCTCTCCGTCCAGAGAGACCGCACCGATCAGGCTTGCACCGGGTGTTCCGGAGTCCACCCCGTCATCCGCCAGCGCCTGCTCAAACGCTGTCAGCTGTGCGCTGGTAGCCGCGGCAGCAAGTGCCGCGAGGATCGTATCCAGCAGATCCTGCAGCGGCTCTTCCGTGACGCCGTTGTTCGCCTCGATGTCGGCGGCAGTAAGGGACCAGAGGGCGACGTCGACGCTCTCAAGAATCGCCTGTACCGTTCCACCGGATAGTTTCGACATCTCGGTGTCGTCCGCCGAAATATCTGCCGCTGTCAGCGCCGCCAGCAGCGCGACGATCTGCGCCTTCCGCAAAAGGTCGTTGTCCGCAGTGCCGTCCGCGCCGGCGGTGATCTTTCCCGACATTGACAGATTTCCCGCACCCAACGGGTTTGCCTTGTCCATCTTGTCATTGATCCCAAGGTCGTCTTTTACACCGACTTTGCTTTTCAGTGCGATGCCGCCGGTGGCGCCGCCGACCAGATAGCTCCCGTCCGTGAAACTCGTCCGGCCGGTGCCTCCGCGTGATACCGGAAGCGTTCCGGTCTCGATGTCGCCGGCAGCGTGCTTGTGCCCGACAGCCGCCTTCGCCGCATCCAGCGCCTCTTGTACCGTTTCCGCCTGCACGTGCAGCTCTTCGTCGTTTACGCCGATCTCGTCGGCGCCGGTCGTCTCGGTAAGCGCGTCGATCAGCGCGTTGAACTTCGGCACAACGACGTCGCGCACGAGTTGATCGAAGATCCTCTTGTTTTGTAGACTGGTGCCGCTCATTCGGTCGCCGGGCACAAGGCCTTCCACACTGTTGTTGTTGACTTCCGTATTCTCGATTTTATCCAGGGACATGTTTCGCGCCTCCTATCTCTTCGCAAAGTTGCCGCTGACAAAGTGCTTCGTGATCTTGTACACGCCGAAGCCCTCGCCGAGCGTGTCGTTTTTCACAAGGATCTGCAGCCGCTTGTAATTCTTGACTTTTCGGTTGATCGCCACTTCGGTCGCGCCGTCGTTTGCGTTGAACGAAAAGCGCGAAAAATCGATGTCGTCCCAGCGGAAGATGTCGGCGATTGAGCTTGCCGCCTCCCACGCGACCACATCCTTGTCCGTCCGCAGCTCCACGCTCGCGCCTGTGCGGTCCTCCGGCTTCATCGTCACGGCGTTGCCCTTCTTCAGCAGCGTTTTCAAAATCATCGGATCGCCGTCGTCGTCCGCCTTCGTCGCCCAGATCGCCGTGATCGCCTCGCCCTCCGTCGGCACAAAGATCGGATCACCGTGTTCGTCTTCTCGTTCCTCGATCTCTCGCCCGTCCACGTACCGCTCGGACGCTGTGTCCAGATCGGTGTTCAGCTTGCAGATCCTGCCGTCCGCAGTCCCGAAAAACAGCTCCTCGCTGCCGCCGGACGCCACACGCAGCACGCACGTCGCGGGGAAGTTTTCCCAGTAGAAGCACTCGTACAGAAATTCCGTGTCCATTCTGGACGGATAACTCTTCGGCTGCCGTCCGTCCAGCCCGTAGACCTTGCCGCCGGCAAACACCAGCAGGCAGCCGTCGAACGCGCAGCAGCTTGCGTCCTGCAAGCTCTCTCGGATCAGCTTCGGATCGACGCGGAAGCTGCGGTTCTGCAGGATTCTTTCCGTTGTCAGCAGATTCGTTGTCAGCGCGTACACGCCGCGCGGCGTCAGAATCATCTGCTCGTCGCCGATCGCGCCGAAGCCGTCCGCGCTGACGCCGCCGAGACCGGCGATCGACGGTTTGACCGTAAACACGGCGTTGCCGTTTTCGTCCAGCGTGCCGGTGCGCAGGAAAACCGTGCTGTCCTGCTCGCTGTCCTCCTTGATGATCGCCAGCTGCTCACCGAGCCGCCTGTATCCCAGGATCGGCGATTCCGATGCGCCGACGACGGAATAGTTGACGTCGGGAAAGTACGTCGGATCGCCGAACGCCGAGATCCAGTCGTAATTCGGATAATCCGGATTGCCGCTCACAACGAGTCGGTCCGTCGCACCGCCGACGCCCCAAACCGTGGCGATGCGGCACTTCTCGACGCGATCGGCGTTCTTCACGCTGTTTTTTGTGAACACGATCTCAACGTTCGCCTGCCCGCTCACCTGTGGCGCAGTCGGCGCAGTCGTAAACCTCACCGTTCCGGCTTGCAGTTCCTCGGTCCAAGTGTTGCCGCTTGTTCCTTTCTGCCATTCTGTGCCGTCCACCGTCACCTTGTCCACGCTGGTCACGTTTGAGTATGGCAGTTTATATAGCTTTGTACCGTCCGCGATATACGTCACCTTCATCTGCCCTGTCAGCAGGTTCACCGGCTCGTATGACGCGCCGCCGCATGTCGCGGGATCGGCAGCGATCACGACCGTCGGCACATACGCGCCGGTCGCAACGTCTTCGTCCGCTTCTTCCACCGGTGCGATCCCGGTGTCGTCGTACCGCAGCAGCTTCTCGCCGGTGAGGATCCAAAGTGCGCCCTTCATCACGACCGAGCGGCTCCTCGCCGCCGGCATCGTTACGTTCAGATCCGTCACGTCGTCGCCGGGATCTGCGTCCATGTTCCAGTCCCACAGCTTCGCCCCTGCGTGGATCAGCAAATGCCGCTGCCGAACCGTCTCACCGCTCTGCTCGACAGACAGCACGATGTAATGCAGCCCGTAGATCTTCGCGTCTGTACAGCTCTTTACCACACGCCAGCCCGGACGCTTGCACGGCATGCCGCCCATGTCTGCATACATATTCGGCGCCCACGGGCTTCGAGAATCGTCCACCATCGCAGGGTCCGTCGAGAAGTCCACTCCGCGGAATTTTTGGTAGATCGTCGTCCGGATGCTGGTGCTTCCTTTTTTCGCCATATCGTTCGCTCCTTACAGGAACAGCGTCTGCCGCAGCGCGCCGCCCGATCCGTCGCCCTCCGGCAGCGTCACGTCCAGCGCACCGCGCATCTGGTAATACTGCTGCAGAAACGCCGAATAGTCCACCACGAGATCCGGCATCAGATTCTGCGCCGCCACAAAGAACGGCATGCAGTTCGCCGCCTCCTCGCAGACCTCGAATACATAGTCCTCGGGCGTGGACTGCGTGATCGTCGCCGGCACGGCAAAGTATTCGACCGTCGCCGTGCTGTGCGTCCCGCTCCCAGTGTCGGGAAACGAGATCACGCCCGGCTTCTGCACGTATCGGTTCGTCAGCTCGCCGTCCACCCACACGCGGAAGATCTTCGACAGATCGTTCGGCAGCGGGTATTCGCTCGTGCCGCTCTCCAGCGGGATCGTCTGTTCCTTTATGATCCGCTTGTACCCGGCGACGTCCTTCTGCGCGACATCGAAAAAGTCTGCCATTTTCTTTTCGATGTCGGGATCGACCGTCACCACGCCGCCGGACGAGTATTCGTCCAGCAGCATATACACCTTGCGGATGCCGTCGCCAAGCGTCACGTCAGCCCACCTCCGACAGCAGCAGGATGTTCGCCTTTCCGCCGTAGACCGACAGCACGTCGGCGGTCAGCACGGTTTCCAGCGTTGCGCCGGCGGCGACGGCAAAGCCGTTGTCCGCGGTCGCGGCAACGCCGTTCTTTTCTTTGAAGTAGATCGCGTCGGACGCCTCCGCGTTCTGGATCAGGAAGGGGCGATATGCCACCTGCACGTCCACCGCTGCGCTCGATCCGTCGACCGCGACCACCTTTTCGATCCTGTACATAGAAATTCTCCTTTCTTTTCGTAGCCCGCCGTCCCCGTCCCGTCCTTGTAGGGCGCGGCGTCCTCGACGCGCCGTCTCTCGTTTTCCGTCCCGCCGCAGCGGCGCCTCCCCTGTGCAAGGGGAGGTGGCACGGCGTCAGCCGTGCCGGAGGGGTTGTCGTCCTCCGTCCTCTGCGGTCTGCCGTCTGCGCTGTTACACGTATGCCGCAAGCACGGTCTCCATCGGCAAACCGTAGTACCCCTCGATGATCTGACGCACCGCGTCAGTCCGCTGCCCCGCGATCGCCGCAGCAACTGCCGTCTGCGCCTGTGCCTGCGAAATGCCGGAGCGCCGCGCCTCTGCGCGCTGTTCCAGCGCCCCCTGTACGATCGCCTGTGCGACCGTTTTATCGATTCCGGCTGCAGCCAGCGCCTCGTCGCTGACCATCTGCCCCTCCTGCAGCGCGGCAAGCGCTGTCTGATATGCAGCATTCCGATTCGTCGCGTCAAGGTTATCCTGCCGCGCCGTATCGGTGTTCTGCTGCGTGAGATTGGCCTGCCGGATCGCCTCGGCGAATTGCCGCTCCCAGTTGCTCTGGCTCTGTGCCTGCGCGTCACGGTTATCCTGCCGCGTCAGCAGCTGCGCGAGGACGTTCGCGTAGTTCGTCTGCCGCTGCTGCGCCTCCTGCGCCGCCGCCTGCGCGTAGGAAATGTCCCCGTTGTAGCGCGTGTCGGTGATCGCCTGATTCAATCCGGCGAGCGTGTTCAGCCGTTCGATCTCGCCCTGCCGCCGCGCGTCGGCGTACTGCGTATCGTAGCCGAGGCGCGTCGTCTCCGCCATGCCGCCGGTGATACCCTGCGCGGCGAGCTGCTGATCCATGTTCTTCTGACCGAGCATCTTGTTGATGTACAGTCGCCGGAAGATGTCCGCAAAACTCTGATCGGCGGATTTCTTCTGCGCCTCCAGACTGCTGACCGCCTTGTTGACCGCGGCGTTGTTCGCCTTTTTCAGATAGGCAAGGTAGTCGCTGTTCGGATTCTGCCACAGCGCCGCCAGCGCCGCGGCAAGCGCGGTCGCGTCACCGCTTCCCGCGGCTTCCTGAGGCGTTTTGGCATAGTTGTTCGCCACCGGCATTTTTACGCCGTTGTGGAACGCATAGATTTTGCCGTCGTCCCCCTTCGACAGATACGCGCCGTCCGTCAGCTTGACGCCCTGTCCGGTCCGCATCACGTAGTCATAGAGATTGCTGCCGTCCAGCGTCCCGATGTTGTACGTGTTTGTTCCGGCGCTGCTGCCGGTTCCCGCAGAAGCCGGCGGCGTGTAATAACCGCCCTTGTAATTTGCGGTCGTGACGTCCTTGTTTACCAGCACGCCCTTGCCGTCCTTGCCGATCTTGTATGTACCGTCAGCCGTAACCACATAGTCGTCCGGTTTTGCGCCGCTCGGCGCTTTCCCGTCCGCTCCAACCTTCCACATCTTCGAGCCGTTTGAGGCAAACCCCGGCGGCGTATTCGTCGACTTTGCCGCCGCGCTGTATGGCGTCGACGTCCCGCCGGTGCTGCCGCTTGTTCCCGTCGACGTCGCCGCCTTGTAATATTCGCCCTTGTAGTTGTTGCTGTTGACCTTGCTGTTCGTCTGCGTCGTGCCGCCGCTTCCGTCCGCCTTGAAGACGCCGTTATCGCGGATGATATAATCGCCCGCATTCGGAGTCACCGCGCCGGAGTCAACATCGGCGCCGCTGAGGACTCTTTTGCCGTTCGACGCATATCCTGCCTGTACCGTCATACGATCCGCTCCTTTCTCATTCACCGCCGCCGATCAGCAGCGCACGGTTCGGGTTCTCCGCGTCGGCAAGTCCCGCCGGCGCGGTCGGTTGTACTGTCTGCGGCGGCATGCCCTGCGGGATCTCCATGCCGCCCGGCGCCGCGCCGTTCAGCTGCACCGCCTGCGTCACGGCTTCCAGCAGCTGCGGATCGTTCGCCAGCGCCTGCAGCACCTCCGGCGGCACGGCGGGCTGGAACTTGTCGCGCCAGCGGTCGATGATCTCCTGCTTCTGCGGGATGTCCAGATAGTCCAGCTCCGCAGCCAGCAGCCGCCAGTTGTCCTCGGTCACGGCGGCGCCTGCAAGCTTGTCCAGCACTTCCACCGTCGTCGCCGGGTTTTTGGAAAGCCCCGCGCCGGTCGTCACGGTCACGTCGATCCGCGGGTAGTACGCCACCGGCTCGCCGATCGGCGCGCCCGTCAACGGATCGACGGCGGGCTGCAGCATCCGCGCGAAGTTCCGTCCGTTGTACTGCAAGCTCTCCGGCTCGTCGTCCTTGTCTTTCGCACCGATCACAAGCATGCGGTCGTCGTCGAAAAACTCCAGCGCCAGCCAGTCCAGCAGCTCGTACAGGCGGCAGAATCCGGCGTCGCGGTCCGCTTTTTTCAGCTTCTGCTGCGCTTCTGCGTCGCCGCGCAGCTGCAGCAGTCCGCTCGACGTCGTCACGCGCGCGGTCTCCTTGCCGTTGTTCGTGTCATAGTTGCGGTTGGTGCGCTGCATCTGCTCCTGCAGCCAGTTCACCATTCCCAGGCTGTTCACGCCGTCATGCAGACCGCCGAGGCGTGCGACGCCGTTCATGCGGCCCTGATTGACGCGCACCGTCGCGCCGGGGCGGTTTGTGAAGACCTCGCCGGGCTTCAGCGCGCCGTCCTCGATCAGCACCACGTCGTTCGCCATCATGGCGTCGTTCAGCAGCCCGACTGCAAGTTCGCGGTCCGCGGCGTCCACCATGTCCACGATGCTGTCCAGCTCGCTGCGGTTCCAGAACTGCGTCTCGTCTCGGATGATCCAGTAATGCACGAACGGGAACAGCTTGCACTGGCGGCCCGTCGCCTGCCAGTATTTCGGGATATATTTCAGTTCATAGCCTCCCGCTTGGATCGAGCAGGCGATGTCGCCGGCGTCGGCGTCCTTGGTGTCGTAGGGCTGCCGGAACCAGTGTTCCAGGATCTGCACGCGGTCCTCGACCGCCGAGGTCGACACCGTCGGCTCCAGCAGACCGTCCTGCTCGCGGTAGCTCGCCTGTACGATCTCGTCGGGCGAAAGTCCCAGCTTCTCAAGCTCGCGGTGCCACACGCGCCAGAAGGCGAGCTTGTGCATCGTGTAGACGTAGTCCACGTACTCGCAGCCGTCCAGATCGGAAGCGCCGGCAGACGGATCCGGATAGATGTCCTCCGGGCTGACGTCGCGGACACGGATGTTTCCGTCCCGCTCCCCGAACGGCATCGTCTCGTCGTAGTACGCCTTCCAGAAGGCGTCGCCGAGCTTCCACAGACGCCGCTCGTTCGACGTGTTCAGATCATCCAGACGGTTCGCCTCGATGATGTACCGCACGGCGAACTGTCGCTGCGCCGCCGTCTCGCCGTCGCCCAGACTGTCGCGCCCGTGGAATTCCGGCTGCGGCACCTCCGGCGTCAGCTGACTTTCGACCATGATGTACGGATCCGGCACGACCGGCTGCACGGGCAGCCCCAGCTCCTCCAGCGCCTCGGAGATGGACGCCGACGTCTCGCGCTTAAACGAGTAGTATTCGTGATTGCGGATCCACTCGGTCTCCTTCTGCGTGCGCTCGTTCTTCGCCTGCTCGAAAAGCCAGTTTGCCGTCGCCACACGCGACTCCGGCGTGCTGTAGTCGTAGATCCGGCTCGCCGATTTTTCCGGCGTCTTGACCTTGTCCTTTTTCCCGAAGATTTTCATGCTCACACCCCTTGTATCGTTGTCTCATATACAGCGAAAAACCGACGATCCCGCGATCGGCAGCTTTTCGCCGTATACAATGATGCTTCGGAGAGCTTCCGGCGTCTGCCGGAAGCCCTCCGAATGGTTTTACGAGCCGGTCGAGAAGATGATCTGGCGCGCGTCGCCCCAGCCGACGCCGAAGTCGCAGTAGCCCGTGAAGCAGTCCTTCAGCGGGTTGTCCAGCTGCGAGCGCAGCACCTTCGGGCGCGTGATGTAGACGATCTTCACGACCTCGCGCATCAAGGACGCGTCGCAGATCGCCCACTGCTTGCCGGTGAAGCCCAGATCCTTGCCGCCGCCCAGCACCATGTACTGGAGATCGGGGACAGGGTTCGAGAACGTCGTCGCGCCGTCCTGCGGGTTCTGATGCGGACGCCATTTGGCGTCCTTGCCGCAGATCTTCGCCGCGTCCGCCTCCAGCTCCGGCGACACCAGCAGCATGTTCATGTCGCACAGGAACGGCAGACCGTCCGGCGTGATGAAGCGGCTCGCCGCCGTCTGCGCCGAGGTGATCGCGCTGACCGACAGGTTCGTCGAGATCTTGTTCGAGAACGTGCCGGCTTCCGTGTCGACGATAGACTGACGGTTGGCGTCTCCCTTTGATGCGACGGGGTGCGCGGTATTCGCCCAGCACACGCCGTCGCCGCCGATCTTCGCCGCGTCGAACGCGCCGGAGAACATGCGCAGCAGGTGCGCATATACGGTCATCGCCGCGGACTGGCCGAGGCGCGTGCCGACCTTCCGGCATTCGCCGGTCTTGTCGATCTTCGCCTGCTTGTAGCCGACGGCAAGCGACAGGTTGAACTCGCCCGGCGTGACGATCGTCTTGAAGCCGCGCTTCTGCGTGGCAAAATTCAGATCGCCGTTGTACGGCAGCATCTCGCCGTAGCCGCCCATGCCGGTCAGCTCGTAGTCGATGCTGTTCGAGTCGACCTCACCCACGACCGCCAGCATCTTGTTCAGGCGGTTCGCGTAGGTGAAGTCGAACGATTTGCCGACAAACTTATAGTTGTCGGATTTCCATGCGGTATTCGCGTTCGGCATGTTGATCCCTCCTTACTCTTCCACGCCGAGCAGATGGGTGTTCGCCATCATGCAGATCTCCTGCGTCTCCTCGATGCGGCCGACGACCTTCAGCGGGATTCCCGCGGTCGCGGTCAGCACCAGCGCGTCGCGGGTGCTCGACAGGTTGCCCTTGGCAAAGCCGATCGGCGGGAACACGACGAACTTGTCGCCCTCGGCCGCCGTGGCGCCGCTGGCGACCGTGAAGGTCGACACCGTGCCGGTGGAGTTGTAGGAATAGTCGGTGATCCGCTTGATCGTGCCGATCGGATCGGTGTTCGTGCTCGACGCGCCCTTCTCCACAAGCAGCAGGTAGCCGCCGTTGAAGTCGTCGTTCGAGAACGCCGCCAGCGTGTTCGCCGTCACGGTCGTCGCGCTGCCGCCGGTCGCGGTCATGATCGGCGCCTTGCAGCGGAAAATCGCGTCCGGCGCGTCGATAACGAGGATCTTCGTGCCGTTCGAGCGCGGATTCAGCGCGTCGGCGGCGCCGCTGTGATCTTCCGCGGCGACGCCGAGGATGCGGGTGGTGCCGTTTGCCGCAGCAGCTGCGACCAGTCCCTCCGTCAGCACCACGACCTGACCGCACTTGATCTCAGTGGTCTTTGCGATGTCGTACTCCCTCGTGCTGGCGAGGACGCCGCCATCGGCTTTCTGATAGAATTTCATGGTTTTCTCCTTTCCGTTTTTTCGCACCGTCCGGAGATCACGCCGCAGGCGAGACTGAGGGAGTTATCTTTCCCCCGTCCCGCCGTTGTAGGGCGCGACGACCTCGGCGCGCCGCCTCTCGTCCCGCCCGCAGGCGGCAGGCTCCCTCCCCGAGGGAGCTGTCAGCGAAGCTGACTGAGGGAGTCGTCCCCCGCTCCGCCGTCCCCGTTTTACCGCTGCAGAAACTCCTTCGCGGTCATCTGCATATCGGGGTTCGCGCGGTTCCAGTCGTCGAGCGACTTCTGCTGCGCCGGCGTGAGCGTCACGCCGCCGGTGCTTCCGCCGCCTGTCGAGCGTTCGGCTTTCGATCGTTCGCGCGCGGCGGCTGCGTCACCGGCCTGCCCGACCAGCTCCAGATACGAGCCGTACAGCTCCGCGAGCGGCTCGCGGCCGAAACGGCTCCCGCAAAACTTGCGGAAGCTCGCATTCTGCTCCAACGCCGCCAGCTTGTCGGCGTCCATGTCCGGGTACGCGGCAAGGAAGTCCTGCACGTCCCGGCGGATGAACGCCGTCTCGTCGTTCTCCTGCGGCTCCTTCGCCGCCTGCGCCTGTTTGCGAAGCGATGAAAGGAATTCGCGGTTTGCTGCGTCTTCCTCCAGCTCGGCAACGCTGCGGCCGGTTTTCTCGGCGATCTCCTCATACGATGCTCGTTTGACCTGCGCGGCGTACTCGCGGAAGTCCTTCATGCTCTCGAAGGGCTTCTGCGTGTAGGGGTTGAGGACACCCGCCGCCGCGATTTCTGCGTCCGTCTCCTTGAGCGCCTGTTCGCGCGCCTCACGGCTCGCCTTCAGACGCGCTGCGCGGATCGCAGCGTTTTCCTCCCGGGACTGCTGCTTTTTGCCGCCCGACGTTGCGGCGCCTGACACGCCGGCGGAGCTTTCCTCCGTATTGTCCAGCGTCTCGCCTCCGTCCGTCCCGTCCTCCGGATCGTCTACGGTTCGATCCTGACCGTCGCCGAAGTCGTAATCGTCTTCGTACCGGCTTTCCTCCTGCGCGTCTACGACTCGCGCCGGATCGCCGCCCTGTGCGCTCTCGTTTTCGAGAACGTCCGTCGATCTTTCGTTATCCATTTTTGGATCCTTTCCGGCTTTCGCCTTCGTTTTTTTCGGGCTTTTCGCGCCGGGGACGGCGCGCCGAAAGCCCTTTGACACCTTGACTCTCTCACGTTTACCCCCCTTCCAGCTTTCAATTTTTCATTTCTGCCGACTTTTTTTGCCCCCGCCCGCAAAAACAAAGAAAAGCCCCGTGACCGATCTCTCGATCACAGGGCTTTTCCTTCGCTCCCGTCTCCTGCGTCTGCCGTTGTAGGGCGCGGCGTCCCCGACGTGCCGTCCTTCGTCCCTCGTCCCGCCGCGGCGACCGTAGGGGCGATTGTAAAATCGCCCGCTCCCCCGTCCCGCCCGCGACGATCACAGCGGAAATCCCTCGTAAAATCGCTTGACGCACCGCCACAGCGTCGCCGTGCCGATGTGCTCCTCGCTGCACACGCGCTGCATGCCCGCTCCGGTCGTCAGATACCGCAGCAGCGCCCGGTCATACTGCCCTCCGGCAGACCGGCACAGCGCGCGGATCGCGTCCCGCTGCTCCGGCGCGAGCGCAGAAAACCTGCGGCACAGGAAAAAGATGTACCCCTGCCGCTCATAGCTCAGCCGAATGCCGCGCCGATACTTGAATTGTCCCATTCCGTCGATCATTCTCCTTCCGTTCCTCGTCTCCGCTTATATTGTCCCGCGCACGCGCCCGGACGAAAGGAATCGCCCGCGCCTCCGCGCGTCAGACTTGGCTTTTGTTGACGTCTTCGCAGCTCTCCGGCGGCTCCCACAGCGCCCGCTCCTTGTGTCCGCCGAGCTTCTCCGTCTTCGGCTTGCGTGTGTATCGTATGTAGTGGCTGCCGGTCAGCTCATCATAATGCCCGACCTCGTGGACCGTCGCGCCGCCGGGCGCGCGCAGCACTCTCGGGTATGCACATACGCGCTCCGACTCGATCACGGGCTTGAGGAGGTTGCGCGTCGGGTGCCATTTCTTCCCGTCCGGACGCTCGGCCGCCTGGCGCACGATGTAGACGGCGAGCGGCGAATAGTCCTTCTGCTCGCGCAGCGGCGTCACGTGCACGCCGCCCTGCCCCCAGATGTCGGCAAGCTCCCGCTGCCCGATCCGGCAGCTTGTCAGCTTGCCCGTCTCCTCGTCCCATTCGACCTTGACGCCTTCGCCCGAGATCACAGCGTGGACGTGCAGACGCGCCGCCTCCCCGGTCTCCGCGTCCTTGTCCGCCGTCGACCAGAACCCGCGCAGCGTCACGCCCTCTTTTTTCAGCTCGCGGCAGAGGCGACGCCACGCCAGCGCGGCGATCTTGTCCGCTCCGGCTTTGTCTGACGGCAGATGCGCGTCGTCAAATTCTCCGGTCAGCATCAGATCGCCCTTGCGGTTGTTGCAGTTCATCTGACGGGCGAGCTGCCGGACGGCAGCGTTCTTGTTCTGCTCCAGCTTCGCGCGGGAGGAGCTGCCCTTCTTGCGGTCCGCCCGCGGCTTGCGCTCGCCGACATAGAATTGAGACTTCTCGATCACGTCTCCGGATCTGATCGTCCGTACCATCCAATATCCCCCCGCCATTCGTTTTGTCCTCCGTTCCTCGTAGGGGCGATTGTAAAATCGCCCGCCCCCCTGTCCCGCCGCCGCGGGCGTAGGGCGCGACGACCTCGGCGCGCCGTCCTTCGTCCCCCGTCCCGCCGCAGCGATCCGTAGGGGCGATTGTAAAATCGCCCGTTCCTTCCGTCCCTCGTCCCGCCCGCAGGCGTCAAGGCTTCCCCTGGAGGGGAAGCTGTCGAGCGCAGCGAGACTGATGAGGTGTCCCCTCACAGCGCCGTGGTCATAAACATAGGCTCTAACGAACCCCTCTAAATACGCGCGCGTGCGCGTATTTATAATGTAGGGCGCGGCGACCTCGGCGCGCCGCAAAGGGTATTCCGATCCGCCAGCAGGTCAACCCTGTGGGCAGATCGCAGTACCCCGCCGGAGGCGGTTTCCCGCCTCCGGTGTGTGTGGCAACAATAGAGGTTGCGCTTAAACCTTGTTTGTCCCAAGAACGCCGCGTTCCGCTCTGTCTTCCACTCTCTTATTCATCCAGAGCAGCGCCTCTTCAACATGCCGAAGCGCGTATTCGTTCTCTTTGCAGGCATAGTCACCGCATTGGAATGCAGCAAGCCGATCCCGTACGATCTCCAGCAGGTCGCAATCCAGAACGCCCTCCGTGCTTCCGCCTTCGCCTCTGGCGCCGTGCTGAAATTGGATCATTGCAATCCAGCGAAAGTCGGCTTCTTCGGTTGATTGTCTGACGATCTCATAACAGTGGTACGCGCCACCCGCGCCCGGATCGTCTGCCCTGCGCACAATGTTCAGCTTGTTTCTTTTTTGAATTGTCGTAATTGCCATTGTCTTTTCCTCCTTTATTTTCTTGAGCATTTCCGCCCGATCTCGTACTTCCCGCCGTACCGCCGTTTGCCGCATTGCGCGCACGTGACCTTGCAGTCCCTCCCGCCGGCGATCCGCCGCACGTCGTAATCCTCCGCCATCAGCGCGGCGCACCTGCCGCAGAGTTCAAGCATCTTCACAAGCATCCTCCTTCGGCAGCGGCGGCAGCGCCATCCAGTGCGTCACGGTCAGCACCGTGCCGTTCCGATCCACCCACCAGTTCCGCCCGCCCTCGACGTCCAGCTTGGCGATCTCCATCGTGCCGTCCTCACATGCCACAAGCACGTCGTCCGACAGCCGGAAAACGCCGCCTTCTCCGTCCGGCTCGTCGTGCATGGGCGGCAGCACGCCCGCAGGCGTCCACGTGAAGACCTCCGGCAGCCCCGCGAGCACGTCCAGCGTCAGCCTCTCGTAGAACATCCGGCACTCCAGCGTCATAATCTCATTGATGGCCGTATCGACCGACAGTGCTTTTCTCCGTTTTTCGCCATTATCGATACTCTGTTGCAGCGCGTCGATAAACGGCGCGACGTCCGCAAACCTGCTCATCCGCACAGCCCTCTAAAGATGTCTTCCGCGAAGGCGTGCGCCATCTGGAGCGATTCGTTCGTTTCTTCGAGTATCGCCCGTAACGTCGTGGGAGGCGGCGCCGCAGGCCCGCAGCCCGCATTGTCTACACAACGATCCCCGTGCAGAAGAACATCGCCGATTCGGCGCAGCAGATCGCAGATTGCTTCAACGCATTGGCGGTTTTTATCGGCGACGTCCATAACGTTCGCCCGACTTTCTTCACAAGTCATTTTGCTGAGTTCGTTCATTTTCAGTTCTCCTTTCTTCTCGGGCACCAGATCGGCGCCCACGCAATATCATTGACTTTTCCGAACCACGCGGCGGTGACGTTCCCGCCGGCGCGGTTTTTGGCTTCCTGCCGCCCGCAGCGCAGCAGCGCCGGCTCGTTGCACGGTCGATCGCTCTTTTTCGGCGCCGTGAACACGCTGTCAGCGCAGCGCATACAGTCGATACTCCTCATGCCAAGCCGTCCTTCGTCTCCCGTCCCGCCGCGGCGACACCTTCCCCTTGAGGGGAAGGTGTCACGGCGTCAGCCGTGACGGATGAGGTGTCTTTCCCGCCGCAGGCGGCGCTCTTCAGCTCAAAAACGATCTTCTTCTGATACTTGGCGTATGATCCCTCCACCAGCGCGCCGGGGCTGTCCTCCCACCCGGGCAGCATGCAGATCGCGTCCGCCTGCTGCAGCATGGCGAGGCAGATCGGCATGTACGCCGCCGTCGGCAGGCCGTCGGGCAGCACCGAGGGATCGATCACGGTATGTCCGTCCTCGCGCAGCCGCTCCGCCGCGGCGCGGAACAGCCCGCGTCCCTTGTCCGGCAGTCCGGTCATCTTCCCGGCGATATATACGATCATTCCGTCACCTTCTTCCGCATCAGCGCCCGCGGTCCGTGCTGTCGGATCGCTTTCGCGCGCAGCGCGGCAAGCTCCGGATGCCAGCCGCACGTGCAGCACAGCGTCCCCGCGCATCCCGCGCCCCCGCCGCGCCCGTCCTTCGGATGCCGCCCGAGCAGGCAGGTCTCCGGCGCCGGCGTCCCGTTCGGCAGCTTCGGCAGCGGCACTGCATCCTCCGTCCCGCCTGTAGGGGCGATTGTAAAATCGCCCGCTTCGTCAGCCGTGACTGGTACGGTGTCGCCGAGTTCGTTCTTCCGCACCCGCTCCCACACCGAGCGATAGATCTCCACGCTGAACGCCGTCTCGCCGCACGCCCTGCACCGGCGCTTCCGCACGACCTTCGTGCCGAAGTCGTCCGTGTCGATGATCGCCATCGTGCCGGTCTTGCATTTCGGGCAGTTCATAACTCGTAGCTCCGCCCGTGCTCGACGTCATACGGCGTAGCGTCCTCGTCGCTGACCTCGCGGATGCCGAGCGCGACGTAGCCCAGGGCAACGCCCCAGCCGCTGAGCAGATAGGCGATCTCATATTCGCGTCCGTCGAGTGGATGGATGACCGGCTGCACCTCGCCGTCGATCAGATCCAGCACGGTAAAGCGCAGCCGGTCTCCGGTCTGATAGCCGCGGTCGTTCTTGCGGATCTCGAACGTCTTCGTGCCGTCCGCGATCGCGTCGGCAAAGTTCTTCCGGATCTTGAGTTCATGGATCACCATTGCGTTCTTCCTCCTTATTTTTTATTGTCATTTCAATCCACGCCGCGCCGTCCTTCGTCCCCCGTCCCGCCGCGGCGACTGTAGGGGCGATTGTAAAATCGCCCGCTCCCCCGTCCCGCCCGCAGGCGACGGATGAGGTGTCTCCCCGCCCCTCACGCGCTTTTTACCGTCTCCGGCAGCGCGGGCGTGCCGTCCTTGTGCCGGTGCGATCCGGCAGCGATCCACGCAAGCCACGGCGAAAGCAGCCACGCCATCACCTTTTTCGGATCCGGCGCGCCGTCGCCCTCGTTCCGGTAGCCGTGGATCTGGACCAGCGTCGCGCCGTGCATTTCGATGGTATAAAGCGGCGTGTCAGGCGCGTCTGCGCGGCGGAGGAACAGGATCGTCGTCTTCCCCTGCAGGTGCCGCTCGGCATACCCGCCGACGCAGTGCTTCAGTTCCCGTCCCTCGCGCAGGATCTCTGCGGTCGAGTCCGCGATGCGGATCGCAAAACCGTTCATCGCAAAGTCATACATCCTGTGCCGCTTTTTCAGCGACGCGGTCGCCGCCTTGCGCAGCGCCTCGTCCTTTGCGGCGCGCTCGCGGTCCAGCTTCGCCTGATACTCGGCAGCCGCCTCGTCGTGTCGGGCGCGCAGCCGCTTCGGCAGCAGCACCGTCTCGTCGTCCAGCGCCCAGCCCAGCCTCTGCGCGCTGCCGATGTAGTCGCGCCACATATAGAGCGCCTCGTCGGGACGCTTCCACCGGTTGCAGACGTACCCCTGCAGTTTCCCCGGCGGCAGTCGATACCGCACGCAAAGATCGATCACGTCCCGCCACCGGCACGTCATCGCGCGGAACGCATTGATGGTGGAAAACCGCGTCGGCAATCCATGCTTGCGCAGCCGCTTGTACGCAAGCAGGTCGTCCCTGTTCGCCTTTTCCGCGATCGCCTCGCGCAGCTCCTCGCGGCTCATGCCGAACGCCTTGCGCGGATCCGGCTCGTCCCAGTTCAGCAGCCGGACGTTCTTCACACCCCGCACCGCGCGGTCGTGGATCACCTCGTCCAGCCCCATCTTGTGGAGCATTTCAAACTGCCGCGGGTAGGCGTAGGCGACGCACAGCGCGCCGATCAGTCCGCCGTGCTTGTGCGCAAACTCCTCGATCCCGCAGTATTCGACGGGCGTGCCATCGAGCGCGTCCCATCCGCAAACGTCGTAGCCCATGCCGAAATCCGCGCGCCACTGGAACGGCTTGTCAACCGTCTTCTCGTCGGCTGCGTCGTAGCGCGCTCGGCTGACGTGTCCGCTGTATCCGTAGTACCAATGGCACCGGCACCACGTCACGCCGTCCGCGCCGAAGCGGTACAGCGCGCCCGCGCGCGCCTTCGGCGGATCGAGCAAATCGTGGTAGTCCTTTACGCACCACGCCGCCTCCGCCCACAGCACGCCGCGCACGCGGCGCAGCAGCACAATGCGAACCTCCTCGAACAGGTTCTTGCGCTGCCCACTGTATCTCAGCTCCTTGACCGTCACCCTCGCGCCGCAGTATGGGCATCGATAATCGAGATATATTTTCGTCGGGACATACCCGTGGCAGCTGTACCGGTATCTCGGCTCCGGCGTGTGCTCAGCGTCGAGCAGCTCGTGCCCTTTCGGCAGCACCGCATGCCGCCTGCAGCAGGTCGTCCAGACCTCGCCGGTGCCGCGCCGCACGAATGCATACGCCTTGAACAGTCCGTTGATCTCGTCGACGTCACGCTGCCGCAGCTTCGGCGCGGACTTCAAAAACGCCTCGACCTTTTCTGCCTCTGACAGTTTTTTGCCGCTCGTCCCTGTAGGGCGCGACGACCTCGGCGCGCCGTCCTTCGTCTCCCGTCCCGCCGCAGCGGCAGCTTCCTTCTTCTTCGCCATGCTGCGCACCTCACAGCAGAGACAGCAGATCGAGCTTCACGATCTTGCCGTCCGGCTCCGGCTCGCCGCCGTCCACGCTCGCGCACAGATCGACCGTCATCTGCACGCGGATGTCCGCGCCGGGAAAGAAAAACTGCACGGCGCGGCGATAGGCGTCAACGTCGGAAATCGAGCTTCCCACGTTCTTTGCCACCGCCTTCATGCAGTCTGCAAACGTGCCGCCCTGCGCGACCGCCTGCGCGAACTCTCCGTCCTGGCGGCAGAAGTCCGCCAGCGCGTCACGCACGGCTTTTTTCATCGCCTCGCCGTGCCGGTCGAGCTGCGCCTTCGCGCCGTCTTCCAGCTTTTTCAGCGCCTCCGTCTGAAAGTCCTTGTACAAATCATCCATACCGTTGTTCCTCCTTATTTTTTTGTTGTCATTTCAATCCACGCCGCGCCCCGTAGGGCG
>JAFSXP010000223.1 GCA_017443965.1 Oscillospiraceae bacterium | reverse complement strand
TTCACGACCGCAACGCCGTCGATCAGCTTGATCGCGCCCTGCGGACAGACGCTCACGCACGAGCCGAGACCCATGCAGCCGTAGTCGCAGTTTTTGAGGTTGATGCCGGCAAGCGCCGCCGAACGGCAGTCGTGGATGCCGACGTAGTTGCCCTGCAGTCCGGACGCTTCACAGGTGCCCTTGCAGCGGACGAACGCGACCTGACGTTCGAGGATCTCCGCTTCGGCGCCCATGATGCCGCCGATCTTGATCGCGACAGGTCCGCCGCCGACGGGGCAGACGTTGACCGGCGCTTCGCCGGAGACGATCGCCGCGGCAGCCGCGTCGCAGCCTGCGTAGCCGCATGCGCCGCAGTTGTTGCCGGGCAGGCATTCGCGGACCTCCGCTTCACGCTCGTCGACCGGCACATGGAACTTCTTGCCCGTAAAGACGAGCCCCGCGCCGACGATGATGCCGATGACGGTGATGACGGCGGTGGTGATCAGAATGATAACGGGTGCGCTCATTGTCCTACCCCCTTCAATGCGACTTCGATGACCGGCTGAAGCTCCGCAAAGCCCATGAATGCAATGGACATCAGCGCCGCAGCAAGCATGACGATCGGTGCGCCGCGCACGGGACGCGGGATCGAGGTCTCGTCCACGCGCGAACGGATGCCCGCGAGGAGAACGATCGCGATCGTGTAGCCCAGCGCCGTGCCGAAGCCGGAGAAGACGCTTTCGATGAAGTTGTAGCCGAACTTGTCGATGTTGTCGATCGCAATGCCGAGCACCGCGCAGTTGGTGGTGATCAGCGGCAGATAGATGCCGAGCGCCTTATAGACCGAGGGCGATTTCTTTTTGAGGAACATTTCCACGATCTGCACGAGCGCCGCGATGACAAGGATGAAGATGATCATCTTCATGAAGTCGAGTCCGAGCGGATGCAGAACGAGGCTGTAGAGCGCGCTCGCGACCGCGGACGCAATGGTCATGACGAAGATGACCGCGCCGCCCAGGGAGGCGGACGCCTTGATCCTCTGGGACACGCCGAGGAAGGAGCAGATGCCGAGGAACTGATTGAGAACGACGTTGCTGATCAGCGCGTTCAGGATCACGATCAGAAGCAAGCGGATCATTTCGTTTCCTCCTTTCCTTCTTCACAGCGCATGGAGCAGGTCGCGCAGCAGCCGCTGCAGCCGTCGATCTCGACGAGCTGACGCTGGCGCGTCTTGATGCCGATCGCGTTCATGATGATGATGAACAGCGCAATGACCAGGAACGCTCCCGGCGGCTGGATCATGATGCCGACCGCATATTCCTGCGGGAACACCGTCAGACCGAACACGGTGCCTGCGCCCAGAAGCTCGCGGACGAGACCCGCAAGCGTCAGCGCGACGGTGAAGCCGAGACCCATGCCGATGCCGTCCATGACGGAAAGCCCGGGGGTGTGCTTGTTCGCGTACGCTTCGGCGCGGCCGAGGATGATGCAGTTGACGACGATCAGGTCAATGTAGGTTCCGAGCGCCACGTCGACGGAGGGCAGATATGCCTTGATCAGCAGCTTGACCACCGTAACGAGCGAGGCGACGATGACGATGTACGCGGGAAGACGCACGTCGTCGGGGATCACGTTGCGCATGACGGAGATCAGGAAGTTGGACAGGATCAGGACCGCCAGCGTCGAAAGACCCATGGAGACGCCGTTGATCGCCGCGGTCGAGACCGCCAGCGTCGGGCACATGCCCAGCATCAGCACGAGCGTCGGGTTTTCCTTGATGAGGCCGTTGTACAGCCGTTCGAGATACGGATTCTTTTTCATATTATCTGCCTCCTCCCATGATCACGTTCCGGAAGAAGTCGAGACCCGCGTTGACCGCGTTCAGGACCGCCTTCGAGGTGACGGTCGCGCCGGTCATAACGTCGACGCCCGCCGTATCCGTCTGTCCGTTGAACTGATCCTTGAACGCCGGCTCATCCGCCTTGGAGCCCTTGCCCGGCGTTTCGTTCAGCTCGATGAACGCGATCCGTTCGATCGTACCGTCCGGCTTCACGCCCAGTGCAAGCTTCAGCGGGGGATTGTATGCGTTGCGGTTGGTGATCGAGAAGACGTAGCCGACGGTGTTGCCGTTTGCGTCGACCGCCTCGAGCACCTCTTCGATCGTCGTGGTGCCGAACTTGCCGTTCGCGTAGGAACCGTTCTGCGCCTCGATCGCGGTCACCGCTGCGTTGATGTCCTTAAAGTCCGCGGCGTCTTCGCACACGACCTTGTAGGATTCGCGCTTCTTCGCAAGCTCGTTCGCTTCGATCGGCTCCTTCGTCATGGAGAACACGCCGGACAGCGCGACGCCCGCGAGCAGCGTGATGATCGTCAGCGCAATGACCGGCTTCGGGATGCGCTTCAAAAGCGGCTGCTTCACGACGCCCGCAGCCTTGTCGATCGCGCTCTTGCGGTACGCAAAGGGCTTCGGGATGATGTACAGGTCGATCAGCGGCGTGAACAGGTTCGCGATGATGATCGAGTAGCTGAAGGAGTCCGCGCTCTTTCCGAGAATCCGGAACAGCGCGCCGAGCACGCCGATGAGACAGCCGTATACGAACTGCCCCAGACGGCTCACCGGGGAGGTGGTGTAGTCGGTCGCCATGAAGAACGCGCCCATCACCACGCCGCCGCTGCACAGATGCGCCGCGAGGAACTTGGGATCGAACCCGTGTCCGCCGAACAGCGCGAGGCAGAGCGTAAAGCCGCCGAGGACCGAGAAGCAGATCTCGCCGTGGATGATGTCGAGTCCCCACAGCACCAGACCGCCGATCAGAAGCGCGACGATCGAGCTGCCGATGACGCCGCCCGCGGTGCCGAGGAACATGTCGGTGATGTTGACCATGCTGCCGGACTTGATCAGCGCGACGGGCGTTGCGCTCGTCATTGCGTTCACGCCGGGGTAGTTCGTCATGCCGTTAGAAAACGACAGGAGCAGGAAGCAGCGCGCCGCAAGGGCGGGGTTGATGAAGTTTTTGCCCAAGCCTCCGAACAGGCACTTTACGACGAGGATCGCAAAGACGGAACCGATGATCGGAAGCACGACCGGCGTGTTCGGGGAAAGGCACAGGGCAAGCAGCAGACCGGTCACGGCAGCGCTGCCGTCCCAGATCGTGATCCTGCGCTTCGTGACGAGGCAGAACAGGAGCTCGGTGAGCACAGCGGAGCCGATCGAGGCGAGGATGACCCACAGCGCGTTGAGACTGTGGTACCGCACCGCGTGCACGATGACGCCGATCGCCGCCGTGGGAACGAGGGCGAGGAAGACGACCATCATGATGAACGGCGTCGTCCAGCGGTCGCGTACGTGCGGACCGGCGGAAAGATTCAATCTCTGATTCATTTCTTACCTCCCTGCGCCGCACGCTTGCGTGCCATGATCTCCGCCTTGGTCTGCTTGAACGTCTGGGTCAGCGGACGCTTCGCCGGACAGATATAGGTGCAGGAGCCGCAGGAGATGCAGTCCAGACCGTAGAGCTTGTTCTCGTAGCGCTCAAAGTCGCCCGCCGCGACGGCGTCCGCCATCATCTGCGGCATCAGCCCGTTCGGGCAGACCGTGGTGCAGCGTCCGCAGTGCAGACAAGCCGTCATCTTTTTGTCGGCTGCCTCCACCGGATCCTCCCTGAGGACCGTGATCGCGTTGGTCGTCTTGGTGATCGGGACCTCGGTCGAACTGACCGCGATGCCCATCATCGGACCGCCGGAGATGATCTTCTTCGCTTCGACGCCTTCCCTGATGCCGCCCGCGGCTTCGATGAGCTCCGCAAAGCTTGTGCCGTCGCGCGCAATGAAGTTCGAAGGCTCCCTGACCGCTTCGCCGGTGACCGTCATGACGTGCCGGAACAGCGGTTCATGGTAGGCGCACGCACGCTGGATCGCGTAGATCGTCCCCACGTTGTCGACGATGCAGCCCACGTCCGCGGGCAGCTTCGTGATCGGATAGTCGACGCCGGCGATGACGTTGATCAGGCTGCGCTCGCCGCCCTGCGGGTACTTGGTGCGAAGTCCCAGCACGCGGATGCGCTTGTGTCCCGCCGCCGCTTTCTGCATGGCGGCGATCGCTTCGGGCTTGTTGTTTTCGATCGCGATCACGCCCTGCGCATTCGGGAACAGCGTGAGAACGATCTCCATGCCCTCGACGATCTCCTTTGCACAGCCGCGCATCAGCTGATCGTTGCAGGTGATGTACGGTTCGCATTCCGCGCCGTTTGCGATCAGGTACTTGATCGCCAGCGGATCCTTCGGCATCAGCTTGACGTGCGTCGGAAATCCCGCGCCGCCGAGACCGATGATGCCCGCGTCCTTCACGGCGCCCAGGATATCCTCATTGGTCAGGTTGTCGATGCGCAGCGGCTGATCGAAGATGTCGCCGGTCTCCGTGTACTTTCCGTCGTTGTCCAC
>JAFSXP010000222.1 GCA_017443965.1 Oscillospiraceae bacterium | reverse complement strand
TCCGACAATGAACACCTGATTCGTGTCGCCCTTGCTGTAAACGCCGCAGGTGAACTGCCCCGCCGTCGTGGCATAGGTGAAGCGCCCCACCGCGACCGAGCCGCGGGACTGCGCGACGGTGCTTTCGCCTAGCGCGGCAGACTAGTCGCCGTTCGTCGAGCCGGACAGCCGGTTGACGGACAGCGCGCCCGTGCCGGTCGGATTCGACTTGTCCATCTTGCCGCTGATATCCGGCGTCGCGCCGTCCGCGCCGCGCGGGACCGAGAACGTCAGGTGCAGCGCGCCGTCCGTCAGCGTCTTTTCCACGCCCGCGGCGGAGCCGGCGGGCAGCGTCTCGGCGGAGACGGTCATGTCGCGCACGGACGCCGCCGTCTGCGCCGCCTCGGTCGCGCGCTGCTCAAGCTGGCGCATCTCGCTCGGCACGTTCGGATCGAATGCTTCGACCGCGTCGATCGGCGTGCGGACGGTCAGACGCACGGGATCGCTGTGCCAGACGGTCTCGCCGACCGTGCGCAGCTGCATCTGGTAGCCGCCCGCCGGGATCGACGCTGCGCCCGTCAGCGCGACGGAGAGCGTGCCGCCGTCATTTTGCAGGTCGAGCACGTTCTTTTGCCCGTTCCACTCGTTGAGCAGATCGAGCTTGTAGCTTTTCGACGCGTCCGCGCCGGTGAAGCGCAGCGTGCTGACGCCGCTTTCGCCGCCGTACAGCGCGGCGATGTCCTGCGCCAGAACGCTTCTGCCCCGGATGATGAAATCGAGAATTTCCATATTATCCCCTCCACCCTTAGCGCCAAATCGGGCGCAGTTGCACGTTTTCGTGCAACAGGCGCGGAAATTTTCACAATCCGCGCACCGCGGCATACACTGTTATGAAAGCGTTTGCTTTGATCTATCTTGAGGAGGTAATCCGATGGCAGACAACAATCAGACACGTCCGGCATGCGACCTCAACGGCATCCGGGAGGCGGTCTGCATCCACACCGCCAAGGTCATGGACGCATGCCGCGACAAGGACTGCATCGAGGATCTTCGCGTGTACTTAACCAGAGATTCGCAGGCGCTGCTCGACCGCGCGAACGGCGCGAGAGTGCGCACGGCGCAGCTGCTGTACGTCGATCCCACCGTGGAGCCCGTGCCCTATAACGCCGGGTATTTCACCGTGACGATCACCTATTATTACAAGGTGATCGGCGACGCGACGCTCGCCAGCGAACGCCCCGCGACCGTGTACGGCCTTGCGATCTTCACAAAGCGCATCATGCTCTTCGGCGGCGACGGCTGCGCCAAGGTGTTCACCAGCCGCGGCGTCTGCGGCGACAAGCGCAGCGTCGTCCGCTGCAACATGCCGCGCGCCGTGGTGGAGTCCGTCGATCCGATGGTGCTGACGGCGAAGATCCAGGACGTCGGCAGCGCGTGCCGCTGCGACGCCGAGACGGATACGATCCCCGACGGCATCCTTGCCTGCTTCGACGACGAGCTGGTGCTGGGCGGCGAGCAGCAGCGGCTGTACGTGACGATCGGGCAGTTCTCGCTGATCCGCCTCGAACGCGACACGCAGCTGCTGATCCCCAGCTTCGACTACTGCGTGCCGACGAAGGAGTGCAGCGACGTCG
>JAFSXP010000221.1 GCA_017443965.1 Oscillospiraceae bacterium | reverse complement strand
TCGAGGATCATGACCGGCGGATCGGCGACCGCCGCCCGCGCGATCGAAAGCAGCTGCCGCTGCCCCTGGCTCAGTCCCGCGCCGTCGCCGGACAGCACGGTGTCGTACCCCTCGGGCAGCATTTTGATGAAATCGTGTGCGTTGGCGAGCTTCGCGGCGGCGATGCATTCGTCGTCTGTCGCGTCGAGCTTGCCGTAGCGGATGTTCTCCATCACCGTGCCGGTGAACAGGTTGACGTCCTGCAGCACGATGCCCAGCGAGTGACGCAGATCGGCTTTTTTGATGCGGTTGATGTTGACGTCGTCGTAGCGGATCTTGCCGTCCTCGATGTCGTAGAAGCGGTTAATGAGGTTCGTGATCGTCGTCTTGCCCGCGCCCGTCGCGCCGACGAAGGCGATCTTCTGCCCGGGCTTGGCGTACAGCGAGATGTCGTACAGGATCTGCTTGCCCTCGATATACGAAAAGTCCACGTCGTAAAAGCGCACGTCGCCGTTCAGACGCACGAACCGGACCGTACCGTCCTCCTGCGGGCATTTCCACGCCCACACGCCGGTGCGCGTCACGCTCTCGGTGAGCTGCCCGTCTTCCTCGCGCGCGTTCACCAGCGTGACCGTGCCGTCGTCCGCCTCCGGCTCCTCGTCCAGCAGCGCGAAGATCCGCGCCGCGCCCGCGAGCGACATGATGATCGCGTTGAGCTGCATCGAGATCTGGCTGAGCGGACGCGAGAAGTTCTTGCTGAGCTGCAAAAACGCCACGATCGCGCCGAGCGTCAGCAGTCCGCCGCCGGACGCGATGGCGATGGCGCCGCCGACGACCGCGATCAGCGCGTACTGCAAATGCCCCATGTTGTTCATGATCGGACCGAGCAGGTTGGCGTAGATGTTCGCCTTGCCCGCGTTTTCGCACAGCTCCGCGTTGCGGCGGTCGAATTCCTCCTTCGCCTTTTCCTCGTGGCAGAACACCTTGACGACGCGCTGCCCGTGGATCATCTCCCCGACGTAGCCGTTCAGCGTGCCGATGGACTGCTGCTGCGCCACGAAATACTTGGCGCTGTTGCCGCCGATCTTGCCCATGACGAACAGCATCACCGCGATGGTGACCATCGTGAACGCCGTCAGCAGCCAGCTCATCGCGCACATGGCGACGAACACCGACACCACCGTGAACACCGACGACAGCACGTTCGGGATGCTCTGCGAGATCATCTGCCGCAGCGTGTCGGCATCGTTGGTGTAGTGGCTCATGACCTCGCCGTGCGTGCGGCGGTCAAAGTAGCTTATGGGCAGCGTCTGCATGTGCGTGAACATCTCGTCGCGGATCTGTTTGAGCACGCCCTGCGCGACCTTTGCCATCAGCAGCCCCTGCAGCAGCAGCGCGACGACGCCGCCTGCGTACACGCCCGTCATGGCGAGGATCGTCTGCACAAGCCCGTCAAGCGGCGCGTCCGGCGTCAGCAGCAGCGGCGTCACGTAGTCGTCGATGATGCTCTGCAGGAACGTCGCGCCGCGCACGGTGGCGACGGCGTTCACCACGATGCACGCCAGCACGACGACGAATGAGAACTTATAGCGGAACAGATAGCGCAGCAGACGGCCGAGCGTCCGCTTGTCCAGCGCCTTGATGTTGATTTTACCGGCGTGTTCGCCGCTCATTCTTCCTCCGGGAGGCATCAGGCATCCTCCTTTCGGTTCTGGGATTCGTAGACCTCACGATAGATCTGATTGGTCTGCATCAGTTCGTCGTGCGTGCCGAAGCCGTCCACGCGCCCGTCGTTCAGGACTAAAATGCGGTCGGCGTTTTCGACCGACGCGATCCGCTGCGCGGTGATGAACTTCGTCACGTCGGGGATCTCCTCGGCGAACGCCTTGCGGATCAGCGCGTCGGTGTGCATATCCACCGCGGAGGTGGAGTCGTCCAAAATCAGCACCTTCGGCTTTTTTAAAAGCGCCCGCGCGATGCAGAGCCGCTGCCGCTGCCCGCCGGAGACGTTCGCGCCGCCCTGCTCGATGAACGTGTCGTAGCCGTCGGGCAGTTCGCGGATGAAGCCGTCCGCCTGCGCAAGCTCGCAGGCGCGGATCATCTCCTCGTCGGTGGCGTTTTCGTTGCCCCAGCGCAGGTTTTCCTTGATCGTGCCGGAAAACAGCACGTTCTTCTGCAGCACCATCGCCACGTTGTCGCGCAGCGTGGTCAGGTCGTACCGGCGCACGTCCACGCCGCCGACTCTCACGGCGCCCTCCTTGACGTCGTAAAGCCGCGGGATCAGCTGCACCAGACTGGATTTCGATGAGCCGGTACCGCCGATCACGCCGACGGTCTCGCCGCTGCGGATGGACAGACACACGTCGTCCAGCACGGGCTTTTCCGCCTTGCGCGAATAGGTGAACGTCACGTGGTCGAATTCCACGCTGCCGTCGGCGACGGTCGTGACGGCGCCCTCGGCGGGGGAGGTGAGATCGCTCTGTTCGTCCAGTACCTCGCAGATGCGCTCCGCCGAGGCGCGGGAGAGGATGATCATCATCATGACCATCGAGAACATCATCAGACTCATCAGGATTTGCATGGTGTATTGCAGCATCGCCTGAAGCTGACCGGTCGTCATATCGACGCCGCCCGAGCGGATGATCAGCCGCGCGCCGAGCCAGCTGATCAGGATGGTGCTGCCGAACGCGCAAAGCTGCATCAGCGGCCCGTTGAAGGAGATGATGCGCTCCGCCTTTTTGAAGTCCTTATAGATCTGCTCGGACACGCCGGAGAACTTTTCGATCTCGTGCTTTTCGCGCACGAAGGATTTGACCACGCGGATGCCGCGCAGATTTTCCTGCACCACGAGATTGAGCTTGTCGTACATCTTGAACGCGCGGCGGAAGATCGGATGCACGAACCGCATGATGAGGAAGATGCCGATGCCGAGCACCGGTACCGACACCAGAAACACCGCCGCCAGCTCCGAATGGATGCGGAACGCCGAGATCATGGAGAAGATCAGCATGAACGGGCTGCGCACCGCGGTGCGGATGATCATCATGTAGGCGTTCTGCACGTTGGAAACGTCGGTCGTCGTCCGCGTGATGATCGAGGCGGTGGTGAACTTGTCGATGTTGGAAAACGAGAATTCCTGCGCGTGGTAATAGATGTCGTGCCGCAGGTTTTTCGCAAAGCCGGCGGCTGCAAGCGCCGCGTGCTTGCCGCTCAGCGCGCCGAACGCCAGCGAAAACAGGCAGCACACCACCAGCATCGCGCCGATCCGCCCGATGGTCCCCATGTCGCCCGGGGTGATGCCGCTGTCGATCAGCCGCGCCATCAGCAGCGGGATGATGACCTCCAGCACGACCTCGAGACTGACGAAGATCGGGGCGAGGATCGAGTCCTTTTTGTATTCCCGGACGCTCCGGGCAAGCTTTCGGATCATGATGCCTCCCGTGTTCCGCAAAGAGCGGAACGATGTAAAAACCAAAAATCAACGATTGAATTTTACCAACATAAAATCAGAAAGTCAACTTGTACAACCTGCTGTTTTTTTCAAAAGATATGCAAGGAATTCCGCCGTTTCGCGGCAAAATGTTCAAATCGGTACGGGCGCTATTGCGAAAACCGCGCCGCCGCGCTATGATAAATCTATCAAAAACCGGTGAGGTGACGGCACATGTCGAACTACATCAAAACCCCCGCGTATCCCGACCGCATGCCGGTCGATATCTCGTTCGTCTTCGCGGACGAAAAGCCGGCGGGCAAGCACGGCTTTCTGCAGGTCAGCGGCGAGGAGTTCCGCTTCGAGGACGGCACGCTTGCGCGCTTCTGGGGCGTCAACTTCAACGGCGGCGCGAATTTCCCCGAGCATGACGATGCCGAAAAAGTCGCGCGGCGGCTGGCGCAGGCGGGCTGCAACATCGTGCGTTTCCACCAGCTCGACGCCGAGTGGAACACGCCGAACATCTACGCCTGCACGAAGGGCAGGCGCGTCTCGACGACGCGGAAGCTCGATCCCGTGTCAATGGACCGGCTGGACTATCTGATTTTCTGCCTCAAGGAGCAGGGCATCTACGTCTATTTCGACATGATGACCTACCGCCATTTCAAGTCCGGCGACGGCGTGCCCTATGCGGAAGAGCTCGGCGACAGCGCCAAGCCGTTTTCGATCTTCGACCGCCGCATGATCGACCTGCAAAAGGAGTTCTGCGATCAGATCTGGAACCGCGTCAACCGGTACACGGGGCTTGCCTACAAGGACGATCCCGTGTTCGTCATGACCGAGATCACGAACGAATGCGACCTGTTCCGCCCGGCGGATTTCTACAAGCTGAAAAAGAAAAACGCTCCGCACGGCGCGTACTACATGGAGGAATTCAAGCAGCTTTTCAAGGCGTGGTGCGAGAAAAACGGCAGGGAATATGATTGGGATAACTACGATATGTACGATCCCTGCGACGCGATGGTGGATTTCAAGCTGGAGCTGACGAAACGCTACTACCGCGAGCTGTACGAGCATATGCGCGCGCTTGGCGTGAGGATCCCGATCACCGGCACGAACTACCTGAAAAACTCGCCGTGCAACATCTACGCGCAGCAGGAGATGGACTTCGTCGACAGCCACAGCTATTTCTACGACTGGCGCTGGGGCGCAAATCGCAAATGCTGCGACCATCTGCAGATCACGGGCGCCAAGCTCTCGCCGCAGTCGCGGCTGGCGTATATGTGCGTGAACGGCAAACCGTATTTCATCTCCGAGTGGGATATGCCGTGGCCGAACGCGTTTCGCGCCGAGGGCGCGATCTACCACGCGGCGATCTCCGCGCTGCAGAACTGGTCGGGCATGATCATCCACTCCTACGCCTACGGCAGCCGTCTTGAGAACATGGACATCCTCGGCAAGGAGGTCTCGTCCGACACCATCGGCGGCGTGCCGTACCGCTCGGGCGTGTTCACGACGTGGAACGATCCCGCGAAGTTCGGGCTGTTCCCGCACGCCGCGCTGATCGTGCGCCGCTGCGATGTCACGCCCGCGAAGGTGAAGGTCGGGCAGACGGTCCGCGACCGCAACACGATGGACCTTTCGTTCAGCGGCTCCGGCGTGATGGACGTGCACCGCGTCGTCACCGTGCTCCCGGGCGAGCAGCCGACCGGCTGCGAAAAGGTCTGCACGGACGGCGATCAGCCGCAGTGGGGAGACGATCCCGACGTGCTGGTCTCCGACAACGGGCAGCTCCGCCGCAACGTCAAAAAGAAGGTCGCCGTCATTGACACGCCGCGTACCAAGGCGGTCTACGGCAAGCTCGCCTCGGCGCGTTTCGCCGCCATCGACGAAAGCGATCTCTTCGTGGACGGCATGACGGTCGAGAGCAAGACCGATTTCGGCGTCGTCGCGCTGTCGTCGCTGACGGACGAGCCGATTGAAAAGTCCGGCAACCTGCTGCTCAGCGCCATCGGGCGCGCCCGCAACTCGGGCGCGCAGTTCGACGGCGACGAGATGCTCGACTACGGCCACGCGCCGATCCTGTCCGAGGTCATCCAGGCGAAGCTCTCGATCCGCACCGACCGCACCGACCTGAAGGTCTGGGGCGTCAACCCCGAGGGGTACTACGTCGGCAGAAAAGAAGCCAAATTCGAGGACGGCTGGATGACGTTCGAGGTGGGCGACACCCTGCCCGCGAGCTATTATCTGATCGTCGCGGAGTGATTTTGCAATATTTTCGGAAAAACATGTAAAATCTTGAAAAAATCACGGCGCGGCGCTTGCGAAATGCCCGCCGCCGCGCTATGATAAAGCTATCAAAATCTAATGATGAGGTGATGGAGCATGTCCAAGTACATCAAAACTCCCGCGTATCCCGACAGCATGCCGGTCGATATCTCGTTCGTCTTCGCGGATGAGAAGCCGGCGGGCAAGCACGGCTTTCTGAAAGCCGACGGCGACGATTTCCGGTTCGAGGACGGCACGCTGGGGCGCTTCTGGGGCGTCAACTTCAACGGCGGCGCGAACTTCCCCGAGCATGACAAGGCGGAAAAGGTCGCGCGCAGGCTGGCGCAGTGCGGCTGCAACATCGTCCGCTTCCACCAGCTCGACGCCGAGTGGGATACCCCGAACATCTATTCCTACACCAAGGGCCCCCGCGTGACCACCACGCGCAGGCTCGATCCCGTTTCGATGGATCATCTGGACTACCTGATCCACTGCCTCAAGGAGCAGGGCATCTACGTCTATTTCGACATGATGACTTACCGCAAGTTCAAGGCGGGCGACGACGTGCCGCACGCAGACGAGCTGCGCGACAGCGCGAAGCCGTATTCGATCTTCGACCGCCGCATGATCGACCTGCAGAAGGAGTTCTGCGATCAGATCTGGAACCGCGTCAACAAATACACCGGTCTTGCCTACAAGGACGACCCCGTGTTCGTCATGTCCGAGGTGACGAACGAGTGCGACCTGTTCAAGGCGGCAGCCAAAAAGAAGGGCCCGAGCTGCCCGTACTACGACGAGGAGTTCAAGCAGCTCTTCAAGGCGTGGTGTGAGAAAAACGGCAAGGCGTACGACTGGGATAACTACGACATGTACGACACCTGCGACACGATGCTGGACTTCAAGCTGGAGCTGACGAAGAACTACTACCGCGAGATCCGCGACCACATGCGCAAGATCGGTGTGAAGTTCCCGATCACCGGCACCAACTGGTTCAAGAAGACGCCGTGCAACATCTTCGCGGAGCAGGAGATGGACTTTGTCGACGGGCACCACTACTTCTACGACTGGCGCTGGGGCGAGACCGAAAAGTGCGGCGACAACGTGCAGGTCACAGGCGTCCCCGGTCCCGCGTTCGGCATCGGCTATAACCGCGCCAACAACCGCCCGTTCTTCGTCTCCGAGTGGGATATGCCGTGGCCGAACGCGTTCCGCGCCGAAGGTCCGATCTACTACGCGGCGCTGACAGCGATGAATGGCTTGGAGGGCATGAAAATACATACATACACCTACAGCCCG
>JAFSXP010000220.1 GCA_017443965.1 Oscillospiraceae bacterium | reverse complement strand
CTCCGCCTCGCTTCGCTCGGCGCCGTCTCACTGCGGTTCGGTCACGCCGCGGCTCTGACATGCCACCGGCATGTCATTCACTCCCGCGGCGCCGCTTCGCTACCCCATAGGTGGAGGCTTCGGCGGTACGCCGCAAAAACAGAATCCAATATAAAAAAACCACCCTCGCGAACGCAATACTGGGAGAAACCGGAGGAAATCGCGCGATGTATTCCATCAAGCAGGAGGCGCAGAGGTGCCTGAAATGCAAAAAGCCGCAGTGCTCCGCGCACTGTCCGGCGGCGACGCCGATCCCGGAGGTCATGGAGCTGTTTTTGAGCGGCGAGATCAAAAAGGCGGGCGAAATGCTGTTCATCAATAACCCGCTGTCCGCCGTGACCTCGGCGATCTGCCCGCACGAGCGCAACTGCACCGGGCACTGCGTGCTGGGCGTCAAGGGAGAGCCGGTGCGCTTTTACGCCATCGAGGAGTATATCTCCCGCTTCTTTTTGGAGACCGTGGAGCTGCCGCACATCGAGAAGAACGGCATCCGCGTCGCGGTGGCGGGCGCAGGGCCCGCCGGCATCACCATGACGCTGCTTCTGCTGCTGCACGGCTATGACGTGACGCTGTTCGAGGCGCAGGACGCCATCGGCGGCGTGCTGCGCTACGGTATCCCGCCGTTCCGCCTCTCGCGCGATCTGCTGGATATGTATATGGACATCATGCTGCGGCTGGGCGTGAATTTCCGCCCGAACACGCGCATCGGCACCAACATCCTGATCGAGGACCTGTTCCCCGATGGCTACAAGGCGGTGTTCGTCTCCGCCGGCACCGGACGCCCGAACAAGCTGGGGCTGATCGGCGAGACGTTGGGACACGTGCATTTCGCCGTGGACTATCTGAAATCGCCCGAGGCGTTCAAGCTCGGACGGCGCGTGGCGATCGTCGGCGCGGGCAACGTGGCGATCGACGCGGCGCGGACCGCCATCCGCCGCGCGCATTCCCACGTCAGCATCCTGCATTTCATGGGCGAAAACGAGATGACCGCCAACCGCGACGAGGTCGAGATGGCGGAGCTGGAGGGCGTCGAGTTCATCCACTACGCGCAGACCGTCCGCATCCTGCCGAACGCCGTCCGCTGCGTGCGCGTCCGCCGCGTCGAGCGCGAAGACGGCAGCGCCGCGTTTGAAGAGGACTACTCGGAGACGTTCGACGTCCCGGCGGATTCGGTGATCATCGCCATCGGGCAGGGGCCCGGCGCGGACATGAACGCCGCCGGCGTCCGGCTGACGCAGCGCGGTCTGCTGGACGTGAACGAATGGGGCGAAACGGACACCCCGGGCGTGTTTGCCGCCGGCGATATCGTCTCCGGACCGAAGACCGTTATCGAGGCGGTCGCCTTCACGAAAAAAGTGTTCCGCAAAATGGACGAATATCTGAAAAACACCTGATCCCGGGACACCACAATCACAGGAGGACAACGCCATGCACAAGGGTCTGAGTCGCACCACCAAGAACATTTTGATCATCTGCGCATTTTTGCTTGCGGTCAACGTGCTGTTCGGCACGGTGCTCGTGCTGCAGTCTGCCTCGATGATGCGTTCGCAGATCGAAAAGCGGATGCTGGACATCTCCAACACCGCCGCCGCCATGCTGGACGGCGACGCGCTGGCGTGCGTGACGGCGGACGAGACAACGCCGGAGTATCAGAGCGTCTACAAAACGCTGTCGTATTACCAGGAGAACATGGACCTTGCGTACATCTACTGCCTGCGCGAGATCAGCACCGAACACTTCGTCTTCACGGTCGACCCGTCCGACGATCCCGCGCTGTTCGGCGAGCCGATCGTCACGACAGACGAGCTGATCGCCGCCAGCAGGGGCACGCCCTCCATGGACAAGGAGTCCTACACGGACAGATGGGGCAAATTCTACAGCGCGTATTCGCCGGTCTACGCCTCCGACGGCAGCATGGCGGGGCTTGTGGCGGTCGACTTCAGCGCGCCGCAGTACGAGCAGCAGATCCGCGAGCAGGTTTGGACGATGGTCATGATCGGCTGCGTGTCGCTGCTGTTCGGCGCCGTGATCGTGGCGATCCTCGCCGCGCGGTACAGAAAGAGCTTCCGCGCCATGATGGACGAGATGAACGCCATGTCCGAGGGCATCGAAACGCTGGTGCACGAAATCGCGCCGGGCGCGTCGCCGAATCCGCACGCCGTGCACGGCGAGGAGACGACAAACGACGAATTCATCGATCTGGGCAACCGCATCCACTCGCTGGAGCAGGAGCTGAGCGAGCAGATCGAATTCGTGCGCTCGCAGGCGTACGTCGACGGTCTGACGGGGCTGAGCAACCGCAGCGCCTACGAGGAGCGCGTCAAGCGGCTCGACGACGAGATCAAGGAGGGACAGGCGTCGTTTGCGCTGGCGCTGTTCGACATGAACGGGCTGAAGGAGATCAACGACCGCTTCGGTCACGAGCAGGGCGACAAGGCGATCTGCCGCGTGGCGGACACGCTGCGCCGGACGTTCGGCACCGCGCCGATCTTCCGCATCGGCGGCGACGAGTTCCTGGTGCTGCTGGATACGCCGCTCTCCGACGAGAAGACCACGCTGGAAAGCGTCAACAAGACGCTGGAGCCGGTGACGTCCGTGGCGAAGGGCTACGCCGTGTTCGATCCGGAGAGCGACAAGGGCTACCGCGTGGTGTTCAACCGCGCCGACTCCGCCCTGCACGCCGACAAGCGCGAGTACTATAAGACGCACGAGGACCGCAGATTTCATCTGACGCACGAGGAGTAGTCGGCAAAGCTGACAATGAATTGCGCCTTGCGGCGCATGAATTGCACTTCGTGCATGAATTGACCTGCGGTCATGAATTGCCCTGCGAGGCATGAAGGCGCAATTCAATTCACGGAGCGAAGCGAGAAATCATGCGCGAAGCGCAAATCATGACGCAAAGCGTCAATTCATCTGATGGGAGCGTCGAAACATGGCAGACAATCAGTTGATAACAGAATCAAAACAGTTTGCCGTTGATATTATCCGTCTTTGCCGCGAAATGCGTGAAAACGGCAGCGCAGCGGCGATCATCAACCAACTTTTGCGCTGCGGAACGAGCATCGGCGCAAACATCCATGAGGCGAACTATGCGTCCAGCCGTGCGGATTTTATCAACAAATTCCAGATCGCGCTGAAAGAATGCCATGAAACGGGCTATTGGCTTGACGTTTTCTTTGAAGCGGGGCTCCTTCCCAAAGAGGACTATGACAAGGCGTTTTCAAAATGCAGCAAAATTCGAAAATTGCTGATTGCCTCGATCACGACGGCGAAAAGCAACATGAACGCGACGCAATAAATCGGGGTCGGTCATGGCGAACGTCATCACAGGCGCGAGGATCGTGTGCAGCGGGTTTCTGCTGCTCTGTCCGCTGTATTCGCTTGCGTTTTACCTGCTGTATATCGCGGCGGGACTTACGGACGTCTTCGACGGCGTTTGCGCGCGGAAGACGGGCGCCGTCAGCGAATTCGGCGCGAAATTCGACACCGCCGCCGATCTCGTTCTCGTCGCCGTGTGTCTGTTGCGGCTGCTCCCCGAGGCGCGGCTGCCGACGTGGCTGCTGATCTGGGTCGGCGCGATCGCGCTGATCAAAGTGATCAACGTCGTCAGCGGACTTGTGATGCGGAAAAAACTTGTCCTGCCGCACACAAAAGCGAACAAGATCGCGGGGATCGTGCTGTTCCTGCTGCCGCTGACGATGGCGTTCATTGATATTCGATACACCGCGCCGTTTGCCTGCGCCGTCGCCACGTTCGCGGCGGTGCAGGAGGGGCATCTCATCCGAACGGGAGGCGCCGGAACGTGAACAGGAAGAAAGACGCTGCGTTGGAGGCATACGGCGAATATTTTACGAACCGAACCGCCGACGATATCCGCAGAGAATATGACGAACAGCGCGACGAATGGCGTCCGTGCGGCGCGCCGCGCATGAGACGCTGCGATCAAAACGATCTGCCGCGGCTGACGGAGTTTTACCGGCGCGTCGCCGATGCGTCGCAATACAGCCGCTGGGCGTTCGGACTGCATCCGACCGAGGCGATGATCGCGGACTACGTCGCGCAGGGCGCGGCGTTCGTTGAGGAGACGGACGGCGGGATCGCCGCCGCGCTGGCGGTGACGCCGCAGCAGCCGCCGGAATACCGCGAGGTTTCGTGGCGGTGTGCGCTCCGCGACGACGAGGTCGCCGTCGTGCATCTGCTGGCGGTCGATCCGCGCCTGCAAGGGCGCGGACTTGCGACGGCGCTGATGCGCGAGGTGCTGGCGCAGGCGAAAGTCGACGGCAAACGCGCGGTGCGGCTGGACGCGCTGGCGACCAATCTCCCCGCGCATCGGCTGTACGAAGCGCTCGGTTTTGAAAAACGCGGCGTTTTCAGCTGGTACGCCGCGAACACCGGACAGGCGGACTTTTACCTGTACGAATACCTGCTGTAAAAAGAGGTGAACGTTATGACGTTCTATACCGCCGTCATCCTGATGACCGAGCTGCTGATGCTGGCGATGACGCTCCACGTGCTGCACTATTCGGGCTTCACGAAGGTGCAGAAGACGTGGTTTTTGCTGACGTTCGGCGCTGTCATGCTCTGCGCGGGCGCGGAGTTCACGGTGCACGGCGTGGCGTACAGACCGGTCTACAAAACGCCGCTGACGATCGTCACGGTCGTGCAGTTTTCCCTTGCGCCGCTGCTGGGGATCCTGTTTTCCGGCGCGCTCGGTCTGCACCGGCAGAAGCGCGTCGCCGTGGGTTTCCTCGCGCTGAACGTGCTGGTCGAGGCGGCGGCGGCGCCGTTCGGGCTGGTCTTTTACTTCGACGCGGCGGGCTATCACCGCGGCGGGCTGTTCCTCATCTACGAGGCGTTCTATTTCCTCAGTCTGGTCTATTTGATCGTCAACATGTTCGTCGTCGGCAAGCGGTTCAGCCACCGCGACGCGCGGACGATCGCCATGATCCTGCTGATGCTGATCGCGGGCATCGTGCCGATGACGGTCTTCAAGCTGAACATCACGTACCTCGCCATCGCCATCAGCGCGTGCCTGTGCTACATCTACTACAACGATCTGGTACAGCAGGACATCCAGGCGGAGCTTGTCGAAAACCAGAAGCTGATCTCCGAGATGCAGGGGCACATCATCTCCGGCATGGCGAGCCTCATCGAAAACCGCGACACCGACACCGGCGGGCACATCTCGCGCACGGGCGCGTACGTCCGCACGCTGGCGGAATACGCCCGCGCCGAGGGCGTCTACGCCGACCGGCTGACCGATCATTTCATCCTGCTGCTGCAGACGCTGGCGCCGATGCACGACGTCGGCAAGATCGTCATTCCCGACAGCATCCTGAAAAAGCCGGGCAGACTGACGGCGGAGGAGTTCGAGCAGATGAAGCGCCATGCCGCCGTCGGCGGCGACGTCGTGCGCGAGGTGCTGAGCGGCATCACGGACGAGGAGTATCTGTCGTTCGCCGCCGACATCGCGGCGTGCCACCACGAGCGGTGGGACGGCACCGGCTATCCGAACGGTCTCGCGGGCGAGCAGATCCCGCTCGCCGCGCGGATCATGGCGATCGCGGACGTGTACGACGCGCTGGTCTCCGAGCGGTGCTACAAGCAGCCGATCCCGCCGGAGGAGGCGTTCGTCGTCATGGAGCAGGAGTCCGGCACGCACTTCGACCCGCAGCTCATCGCCGTGTTTTTGCGGCATAAAGAGGCGTTTGCATCCTTATCGGGCGCCGCCCGATAAGGAGCGATATCGATCCCTGTCGGGATCGGCGCGATATGTCCCTTCGGGACGCGCGATCTCAAACACAACATCACGGAGGTCTTACGATGAAAAAACGCATCTTCAGCCTGCTGCTGATCGCGGTGCTGCTGCTGACAGGCTGCAGCATCGAAAACCCGCTCCCGAACCCCGACGGCGAAGGCGCAGCGCAGACCGCAGCCGATGCGGTGGCGGCGACGATCCCCGAGCGCGTGTGCGGCACGTATCTCGGTCTCGGCGGCGCCGCGCTGGTGGTCCGTGCGGACGGGACCGCCGACTACTACGAGGGCTATCTCCCCGAGCCGATGAACAACTGCGCGTGCAGAGTCATCGACAACAACGTCTGCGTGGATCTCGTCGCGCCGTACGAGCATCCCGTCTTCGCGAAGCTGCCGGAGAGCGGCGAGGTCTCGTCGCTGCTGCTGCGCTCCGACAGCGACGAGTGGCACGAGGAGTACTACGTCAAGGTCTCGAACGACATGAAGCCGCGCACGGCGGCGGAATTCCGCTCGCTGATCGAGGAGAAGGGAAACCGCAGCCTGACGTTCTCGCTGACGATCGGCGATATGGAGCTGCACATCCCGCTGTACTACACGCTGGCGGAGCGGGACACCGATCTGGAGGAGAGCCGGTATTCCTACGTCTTCACGGACAAGAGCTTTGACGACAGCAAAGGAGAGCGCGGCGCGTATCTGATGATCTTCTGCCAGGCGGCGCCGAATCTCGGCTTCACCGACGCGAACGCGGCGCAGAAACTCGAAGAAACGCTCGAAAACAAGTTGCTGGGTAACGACGCCGAGGAGACGACCGTCTCGCTGACGAAAGAAGATAAGGACGGCGTCGTCGTCCGCAAGAAGGTCGTGACCGCGAAGGCCGAGGGCAAGGAGCACGATCTGACGGCGTACGTGGCGTACGACGGCGCGGGCGTTTACCTGTTCGAGCTGATGCAGACGCCGGCGGGCGAGGGAAAATACATCGGCGATTTCGAGGCGATGGTCGATCAGACGCTCGGCTGGCGCGCGGAGGCCATAGGCTGAAAAGAGGAGTTTCCATGGACTATAAGAAAGAAGTGACGATGGATCCGGCGGGGTTCGTGCTGCTGTCCGATCTGGTGCCGCACGTCGTGCAGGAGATCCGTTACTTCTCCACCTACAACTTCCTCGGCGAGCGCCTCGACGGCTACGAGGAGCCGTGCGCCATCGTCACGGCGGCCGCTGCGCGGGCGCTGAAGGCGGTCAGCAACGAGGTCTTCGTGCAGGGCTGCCGGCTGAAGATCTACGACGCCTACCGTCCCGCCTGCGCCGTGCGGCAGTTCGTGCTGTGGGGGCTTGAGGATCGCGACGTGCGGATGAAGCCGTATTTCTACCCCGATCTCGAAAAGCAGGAGCTTTTCGAGAAGGGTTACATCGCCAAACAGTCCAGCCACAGCCGCGGCAGCACCGTCGACCTGACGCTGCTGGATATGCGGACGGGCAAGGAGCTGGATATGGGCGGCCCGTTCGACCTGTTCGGCGATGTGTCGCATCCCGACTATCGAGGGATCACCGACGAGCAGTACGAAAACCGCATGACCTTGCGAAACGCCATGCTGCGCGGCGGCTTCAAGCCGTTCCCGTACGAGTGGTGGCATTTCACGCTGAAAGACGAGCCGTACCCGGACACGTATTTCGAGTTCCCGGTCTCGGCGCAGTATTTGAAGAAGTAATATGTGTACAAGCATCGTTTCCAACAGAAAGAAAACCGTCGTCGGGTGGAATCTCGATCTTCTGGACATGCAGCACCGCGTGACCGTCACGGGCGGCGGCGTGCACATCGAGATCCTCGACAAGACCGAGGGCTGGCTGCCGATCTTCGGCGCGAACGCGCGCGGCGATTTCGTCGGCATGCCGACGTGCTGGCCCTATGATAAGCGCAGCGATCCCGTCGGCGGGGAGCAGGACATCATTCACCTCGACGCCGACCTGCTGCTCGGCAGAAAGACGCTGCAGGAGATACGCCGGATCGCCGGGACGGAGCGGGTGTGCAGCGTGCCCGGCGTGACGTTCATGGGCGCGCTGTCCGACGCGGACGGCAACGTGCTGCACGTCGTCCCCGGGCAGGGCGCGCGGTATTATGCGCGCCCGAAATACGCGGTGCTGACGAATTTCTCGCCGTTCAAGATGAACAGCGAGCAGCATCCGTGGATGGGTTGGGATCGCTATGAGACCGCCTGCGCGATGCTGGAGGCGGCGCCGGATGATTTTGATATTCCCGACTGCTTCGCCGTGCTGAAGGCGGTCTCGCAGACCGTCTGCCCGACCGTCGTCTCGATGGCGTTCGACGTCGCCGCGCGCACGGTGTACTGGTGCGAGGACCGCCGCTGGGACGACGTAAAGTCCGCGCGATTGGGAGGATAAGCCGTGTTGGAGCTGATCGCACGCTGCCCCGAATTCGTGTCGGGCTACCGCGACTACTGCCGCGAGCTGTACGACGCGCCGTCGCTCTTTTTCCGCCCGACCGACCCCGACACGATAGACGACGACTGGTTCGAGCGCACGAAGCCGTGGTACGACCGCAAGGAGAAGGGACTGATCCCCGGGCAGCCGGTCAGTTTCCACTACTGGGCGGTCGACGGCGACCGGTTCATCGGCGAATTCCAGTTCCGCCCGGAGTTTTCGCGCAAGGTGCTGCACGAACTGGGCAACGTCGGCTACGCCGTGCGCCCGACCGAGCAGGGCAAGGGTTACGGCACGGAGATCCTGCGCCGCGGTCTGGAGCTCGCGCGCTCGCGCGGCATGACGCGCGTGCTGCTGACGATCGACGAGCGCAACGCGGCGTCTTTGCGCGTGTGCGAAAAACTCGGCGGCGTGTGGGACGACACGGTCCGCGTCCGCGGCGCGCGCATGCGGCGGTACTGGATCGCGCTCGAAAAAACCGTTGACAGCGGGGCGCGAAACGGCTAAAATCGACGTAGATTTTCGGAAAGGAAGACCCTCGTGATCTGCAACAACATCCTGGAGGCCATGGGACACACGCCCATGGTGCGGCTGAACAGAATGCCCGAGCCGGGCAGCGCGGAGATCCTCGTCAAGTTCGAGGCGCTCAACGTCGGCGGCTCGATCAAATCGCGCACCGCGCTCAACATGATCGAAGAGGCGGAGCGGAAAGGACTACTCGACAAGGACTCGATCATCGTCGAGCCGACCAGCGGCAACCAAGGGATCGGGCTGGCGCTCGTCGGCGCGGTCAAGGGCTACCGCACGATCATCGTCATGCCGGACTCCGTCAGCGAAGAGCGCAGGAAGCTCGTGCGCCACTACGGCGCCGAGGTGCGCCCGATCCACGACAGCGGCGACATCGGCAAGTGCATTGAGGAGTGCCTGCACACCGCACTGCGCATGAAGGAGAAAAACCCGAAGGTCTTCGTGCCGCAGCAGTTTGAAAATCCCGACAACAAGCTGGCGCAGATCAAATTCACCGCGCAGGAGATTCTGGAGCAGGTCGACGGTCCGATCCACGGCTTTTGCAGCGGCATCGGCACCGGCGGCACGCTGTCCGGCATCGGCGAGGTGCTGAAGGAGCACAATCCCGACGTCGAGATCTGGGCGGTCGAGCCGGAAAACGCGGCGATCTTAGCCGGCGGTACCATCGGCACGCACGTGCAGATGGGCATCGGCGACGGCATCATCCCCGCGATCCTCAACCGCGAGATCTACAGCGAAATCTACGTCGTCAGCGACGGCGAGGCGCTGGACACCGCCAAGCGGCTCGCGCGCGAGGAGGGGCTGATGTGCGGCATCTCCGGCGGCACGAATGTCGCCGCGGCGCTGAAGCTGGCGAAAAAACTGGGCGCGGGCAAGCGCGTCGTCACCGTGCTGCCCGACACCGCCGAGCGGTATTTTTCCACGCCCCTGTTCGGGGAGTGAACGGAGGAAGCGCCATGGAATTTCGTCCCATGCGGAGAGCGAAGCAGCAGCTTTCGCAGGCAGAGTGCGACGCGCTTTTGCGCGAGCAGTGGCGCGGCGTGCTGGCGCTGGCAGGCGACGGCGGCTATCCCTATGCCGTGCCGCTCGATTTCCTCTACGACGCGCAGGCGCGGAAATTCTATTTCCACTGCGCGAAGGAGGGGCACAAGCTCGACGCGATCCGCGCCTGCGCCAAGGCGTCGTTCTGCGTGGTGGACGGCGGCGTGCAGCGGGCGGATCACTGGTCGAAGGACTTTCGCAGCGTCATCGCGTTCGGCACGGTGCGCGTCATCGAAGACGGCGCGGAAAAGGACGCGCTGCTGCGCCGCTTCGGGGCGAAGTTCATCCCGACCGGGCAGGAGCTGGAGCGGGAGCTGGCGAACGCCGCCGCCCGCGCGAATGTGCTGGAGCTGACGGTCGAGCACATGACCGGCAAGCGCGTCAACGAATCGTGATTTTTTGCGAAAAACAGCGAATTGGGGATTGACAACTTCCGCATCCGCGGGTATAATACCAACAATGCAAATGAGCAAGGGGGCGTGCGTCATGACCGTGTTGAGATCGCATCTCGCGGGCGGACGTGTCCCCGTTTCTCTTTCTTTCCCCTCGTGTCACTATCCGGAGAATTGTTTTTGAGCTTCAAAAACAATTCTCTTTTTTTGTGAGCCGCAGCGAAAAGAAAGTGCAGAAAAAGAAAGGAGAAAGATTATGAACCTCACCTACGGCATCAAAGACAGACCCGGCTTCGCCAAAACGCTGATCTTCGCGTTCCAGCAGCTGCTGGCGATCATGGCGGCGACCATCGCGGTGCCCGCCATCGTCGGCAACGGCATGAGCCAGACCGCCGCGCTGTTCGGCGCCGGCGTCGGCACGCTCGTGTACCTTCTGTTCACCAAGTTCCGCAGCCCCGTGTTCCTCGGCTCGTCGTTCGCGTTCCTCGGCTCGATGTTCGCGGCGTTCGGCGGCGCGGCGTCCGCGCAGCTCGGCTACCTCGGTCTGATCCTCGGCGCGGCGTTTGCCGGTCTTGTCTATGTGATCATCGCCATCGTGGTCAAGCTCGCCGGCGTCAAGTGGATCGATAAGATCATGCCCGCCGTCGTCATCGGCCCGACCGTCGCCATCATCGGACTTTCGCTCGCGGGCAACGCCGTCGGCGACGTCCTCGGCACCACCGGCGCGGTCGACGCCGGCGCCTCCACCTACGTCTGCCTAATCTGCGGTCTCGTCACGCTGGGCGTCACGATGCTCTGCTCGGTCTACGGCAAGAAGATGCTCAAGATGATCCCGTTCATCATCGGCATCCTCGCCGGCTACTGCGTCGCCACCGTCTTCACGATCATCGGCAACAGCACCGGCAACGCCGCGCTGCAGATCATCAACTTCGGTCTGTTCCAGAACATCACCTGGACGCCCGACTTCACGTTCCTCACCGCCGCCAAGGGCTTCGGCGAGCTGACCGGTTCGTACGTCGCCACCGTCGCGGTCGCCTATGTGCCCGTCGCGTTCGTCGTCTTTGCCGAGCATATCGCCGACCATAAGAACCTGTCGTCGATCATCGGTACCGACCTGCTCGCCGATCCCGGTCTGCACCGCACGCTGCTGGGCGACGGCATCGGCTCGTTCGCGGGCGCGATCTTCGGCGGCTGCCCGAACACCACCTACGGCGAGAGCGTCGGCTGCGTCGCGATCAGCGGCAACGCCTCGGTCG
>JAFSXP010000219.1 GCA_017443965.1 Oscillospiraceae bacterium | reverse complement strand
TCGACCTGCGGAAGTACCCAAGAGGCCGAAGGGGCTCCCCTGCTAAGGGAGTAGACGTCTAAAAAGCGTGCGAGAGTTCGAATCTCTCCTTCCGCGCCAGCAACCGAAAATCCCGCAATCGCTGTGATTGCGGGATTTTCCTTGTATTATGCGGATTTGCAGCGTTTTCCCATCGTTAAAATTTTAACGCCACCAAAAGAAAAATAACCTCTCCGTTAGCATTTTTTTCAGAAAATGCTAACTAAAATGCTAACGAAATCGGCGCCCGGATCGCTCCGGGCGCCTCTTCTTTTCTCACGGGGACGGCAGTTTCAGATCCGGCAGCTTCAACTTCGGCGTAGTTTTCAGTTTCGGCGCCGCCAGCGTGATCGTGCCGTTCTTGCTTACTCGCACCTTCGACTTCGGCGCGGGCAGCGCGCCCGAGTGCCACGGTGTCTTTTTCAACTTCGCGTCGGTCCAGAACACCAGGTACAGCGCATCCTTCTGCTCCGGCGTCAGCCGCATCGCAGACAGGAGATCAACGCCCTGCTTCTGCCGCGTGCGGTCCTTGTCGTCCGGATCCGATTTGACCGTGTACATCCGCATCAGCCATCCGAGATACTGGTCAAAATCGATCCCCGCCGCCTCGCAGCGGTCGATCTTGTCCTTTTCTTCCTGCTTCGTGCCGACAAAATCTTCCTCGGATCCGCTGACAAAGCTCTCGTACAGCTTGCGTTTCGTCGTCTGCGGCAACGTCGAATTCTTCAGGACGCTGTATTTCAGAAGGCGCTTCGGTTCGTCCTCTACCCGGTCCGCCGATCGCAGCTTGAAATAATAATCGAACGTCGTCTCATAACTGACGCCCTGATCGTATAACATATCCGCCGCATACCCGAGCGCGCTGTCGTTCTCCCGATCGTACTGCTCGATTGCGTACTCTGCGCCGAGCAGCTCGGCGTCGGTCATGCGCACGGCATAACTCTTCCGCGCGTCGTCGCTCAACGTCTTTGCGGCATTCAGATACTTCTGCTGCGTGATGAGATACTTTGCCGGATCTACGCCCATGCTCTCCGCCATAGCGACGTTGCGCACCCACTTGTCCGGCTCGTACGACGGATTGACCGCCTGCCTTGCCCGCTGCGCGGCGTACATGTACACGTTGCCGATCAGCTTTGCCTTTTCGGCGTCGTTCGCCTTGCCGTACTCCTTCGACGCGATCACGCGCTCGATCCCGTTTCCGATGATCGCAGCGTAGTCGTCATAGAACTGCAGTTTCTCCGACGGCGGCAGATCGTTCGTCTGTCCAAGCGCCGTGATACTGTCCGGCGCCTCGTTCGGCGTCACGCCGGAATAGCCCGCGCCGTACAGACGCATCGTCTCGCCGAGGGCAGCGTCCGACAGCTCGACCGTCGTCGGCGTCTTGCCCGTCAGCGCGGCGAGCTTCGCGGCGTCCTTCGCGCCGTCGTAGATCTTCCCGATCATCTTCGTCCGCGTCTTATCGTCCGCCGCCTTGTACGCCTCGCTGCTCACCAGCACGTCGAGCCGGTTGCCGAGCGCGCCCTGCAGCGCGATGTCGTAGTCCTGCTGCTGCTTCGGCGAAAGTACCACGTCCTCGCCGCCGACAGAAAACTCCGTCGGCGTCTCTGTAATGATCGCGTTGGAATAGCCCGCACCGTACAGACGCGACAGCTCGGCAGCCGTGTCGTCGGACGTCTCGATCCCGCGCTGGCGCAGGATGTCGCTCGTGCGCTGCACGGCAGCGCCGTTCTGCAGCCCCTTCAAGCCGGACTTCTTTGCGCCGCCGAAGGCGTCCTGATACGCGGTGTACGCCTCCGGCGAGATCCACTGCATCACGCCCAGCGCATACCGTTCGATGTTCTCCGTCGGGAACGCCGTGGCATAGCCGACTCCTTTTGTCGCAATACTCCTGATCTTGTCAAGAAGCGCGCCGCCGTTCTGCCGCGCGTACATGCCGACGTCACCGCCGTCGGCATTCACGCTTGCAACGCCGCCGATGAACTTTCCGACCGCCTGGAAGGTGCCGCTCAGCAGGTCGATAACCTCATTCATCTGCTCGCCGCCCGGGATCTCGATACCGTACCACTTTTTCCCGAGCGCCCAGTTCTCCAGCAGCTCCGCGAGCTGCTTCCCGCCGGCGACCATGCCGGCGACGTCCTCGAACGCACGGATCCCGAACTGCTTCAGCACGCTTTCGGCGGTGATCTCGCCGTCGTCGTCGCGGTAATTCTTCCCCTTGTTTTTCAGCATCTGGAACAGGATCTCCACCGCCTCGACCGCCGCGATCGACGCCGCCGTCGCGGTCACGGCATTCGCCGCCTTCCACGCCGCGGCTTTCCGCTCCTCCGCCGTGCCGTTCTGCTGGTAGTACCCCAGCTCGCCGAACGCGCGGCGCAGCGTGTTGTACTGCTGCAGCGGCACCGTCTTGAACAGCGTGTACGCCCGTACAAGCGAATTCTTGCTCTTCATGATGTTTGCGCGGTGCATTTCGTCGTACATCGGCTGCGTAGTCGTCATGGCGTCCAGGAACACTTCCGACACCTTCCGATAGAACGGGCTGTCGCCGGCGGCGATCTCCTCCGCCGAGCCGCGCTCCAGCTGCGGGAAGTTCTTCTTGACGTAGTTTTCCGCCCACGGCCACAGACGCTTGACCGTCGCCGCGTCCATCGCGGTGATGGCGCCGCCGCCGAACAGGAAGTTCCCCGCCTTCGTCTGGCGGATCCCGCGCTGGTTGTTCTTCATGGCGGCGGTCTCCGGCGTCGCGTAGCCGAGCTGCCGATAGTCCAGCTCCTTCGTGTACGTGGAGATCAGCTTTGTGTCCACCTTCGCAAGCTGCGCCGGCGTCGGCATGGTGCTCCAGCCGAGGATCGCCGCCGCCTGCGGGAACGAGGCGTTCTGCTTGAACACGATTCCGGGATTTGCGCCGAAGGTCGCGCCGATGTAGTTGCTCAGCAGCCGACCGGTTGCCTTCTCGATCACGGTTCCGTCCTCGACTCTGCCGCCTGCCTGCAGGCGTTCCACAAGGTCGTCCAGATACTGCATGCCGCCCTCGCCCCACGTGTGCGTGATCTGATCGCGGGTGCTGTTGCCGCGGGACTGATAGTTCATCAGTGTGTTCCAGTTCCGCACGGGTATCGCCATGCCGTAAAACCGCGACGTCTGCCGTACGTGCCGCTCGAAGGCGTCGAAAGCGCCGATATTGTACGTCGCATTGACGCCGTGCTGGCGTTCCTTCATGTTACCGACGCCCTCGGCGGTAACGTCATAGATGCCGCTCTCGTGCTTGTTGTAGTTCGTGTTAGTGTAGATCGGCGCGTATGCCTTCGTGACCGCCTTGTCGTAGCCGTACAGCACGTTCGAGACCTCGTTGATCTTGCCCGCGGCGAAGCTGTTGTAATACCTCTCCAGCAGATCCGCCAGCGCCCGCTCATCCGGCGTCAGATCGCTAACGATCGCCTTGACGGTCTCCGGCGCCATCCGCACCGTCTTGCCCTGCGCAAAGGCGTCCGACCGCTTCCCCTGCGCATAGAGCGCCCGATCCGCGAAAGTGCGGCCGCCCGTGGCGATATGCCGCAGGTTCTCCGGGTTTTGCGATTCAAGGTACAGGTGCACCTTTTGCACGGGCGTCATGCTGATCGTGATAGTTCTGCCGAACTCCGGCGCCTTGCCGACCTCCAGGCCGCCGATCAGCTCCGGCACCTTGATCGTGTACCAGACACCGTCCTTTCCCTGCCCGTCGGCGCGTCTTACCCACGCCTTATTCTTTTCGAGGAAATCCGCAAGATACTGCTTCGCCTCGACCTCATAGGCGCGGACCGCCTGTTCTCCCTTGACAAGCTGCTGCCCGAAGGCGTATAACCTGCTGTTCGGATTCCAGCCGGCCATGCGCTCGATCATATTGATCGGCGTCAGCTGCGGATCGGTAAAAAGCTTCGTAAACCAGCTCGGATCATACGTCTTGTTTCCGCGTCGGGCACGGACTGATTCCAGTTCGCCCTTTACCGCGCCGTAGGCCTCGCTGAAAAGCTGCCCCTCCATCTCGCCGATCACGTTTTTGCGGTTGTGCAGCTCTGTCCGCAGCGCGACCGCTGCGCGGTACAGATCACGCAGATCGTCCACGTTCAGATCCTCGATCTTCGGCGCCGTCACGCGCGTCATGATTTTCTTCAGCTCCGCCGACGGCAGGAAATTCGGATCCTCGCGTTCTGCCTGTGCATAGATCCTTGCAAGGTCGCGCCACGTCGCCCGATGCTTGTCCGACCAGTTCATTTCATTCGCCGCGCTGACGGCGTAAAGATCCAGATCGCCGAGCACGTCGTCGATCGTTGCTTTCTGTTCCGCCGGAGCCTTGTTGCGGTTGCGGCTCAGCCACTGCAGCTGTTTCAGCGTTCGCTGCTGCATGTCGCGCAGCAGCTTCGTCTCGCGCTGCTTCTTCGTGATCTCGGCGTAGGTCTGCCGCACCTTTTTCGTTTCCTCCTGCGTACGGGCGCGGAAGAACATCTCCAGCCCCGCCTTGTCGGCGAAGCGGTACAGCGCTTCATCCATCTGCTTTTCAAGGTCGAACATAAGCTCGTCTGCACTTCGGATCTCGCCGCGCTTGACCATCTGCTCGGCGACCTCGTCCATGTCGGCGATCCGGTCCCGTCCCATCTCGCAGGCGTTGACGAAGTCCTCCAGCATGCCGCGCGGATCGTTGTATTCCGCTTTAGCCACAGACGGGAAGTTTTCCGCCAGCTCGCCGTGCAGCACGTCAAGCTGCTGCGCCGACGGATCGCTCGTCAGATAGATCTTCGCGCCGAAGGCACGCTTGCGGAAAGCCTGCCACGACTGCCGATCGCCGAACTCCTCGCGCACGCTCTCCGGCACGTAGATCCTCGCCCGCTCCAGCATATTCTTCGCGTCGGCATAGACCTCGTCCACCGGCCCGATGTTCTCCCCGCCGCTGTACCACAGCGCCAAGAACAGCGCGCGCCGGTCGGCTTCGCTGATGCCGCCGTCGCGGACGATCTTGTCCATCATGTGGTCGATCGCGATACGCACGTCTCGGCGGTTTTCGTCTGTGACGGAAAACCGGCTCATCAGCTCCTGCCGCAGCTGCGTGCGCGAGGTCGTCGGCACGATCTTCTCCGCGGTCTTCGGCTGCCGCTGCTGCTTCGGCTTCTCCTGCTCGCCCTGCAACCGCGCCAGCCGCTTTTCCAGCGACTTGATCTTCTTGTCGTTCTCGCGGATCGCCGCCGCGCCGCCCTCGTCCAGCAGCTTGTGCTGGTAGTCCTTGCCGCGCAGCCGCGCCAGCTCGTCCTGCACCGCCCTGATCTCCGCCGCCGGATCGGTGTTCATCTTGCGGCTGTGCTCTATTCCGTTTTCTTGTCGATCTGAACTGCCGCCCTCACGATTTCTTGTGCTGTTATCTGCACTTTTTCCTTGTCTATTCTGCTCATTATCCATTCCTCGAAGAGGTTGATCTTCTTCTCCGTATTCAGGCTGTACCAAAGCAGAATGTGATCCTCTTCCGTCAGCGGGATCTGCTTTTCGATTTCTATTAAGAGCTTCCTCAGTTTCCTCGCTGTTGGATCGTTCAAGTCCAGCCATTCTCTCATGTTCTAACATCTCCTTATGCTTCAAATACGCATTAAACTGTTTTTGCGTTAATCTGCGTACAATCCTATAACCATCTGTTCCGTCTTTTGTTGCTTCAATAATGTAGATTCCGTATTTGTAATACGCAACTCGTCGGTCACCTCGCTCAACATCATCTTGTCGCGCCCATCTGACCGCTTTCTCATTAGCGTCACTTCCTCCGCTATCATCACGGGAAGGGAACTTCGTCATTTTTCTGCTTGAATAGTCTTCGTTTCTATTATACTCTATTCCATTGTTCCGCGCAAACTGTTTTTCGTTCTCCTGCACCTTGTCCAGCGCAGCATCGAACAGACGCGCCATCTCCTCGGTGCGTCCCTCCAGCTCGCGGAACATGACGCGCTGCGTCTCGCTGAGCTGCTTGCCGCGATCGCCGGTCAGCAGCGCGCGGACCTTCTGCACCAGGTCGTGCAGCGCGTCGCGTACCTTCTGCGCCGTCGTGCGGTCAGACTGCGCGAAGCGCTCCAGCGCCTCGCTGTCGCCCAGCACATAGCCGAAGGCGTTTGCGACGCTCTCCTCCGTCACCTTGGAGAGATCGGTCGTCTCGTACACGTCCCCGTGTTTTTTCAGCGCCGCCTGCAGGCCCTCCTCGCTCATGCTGCCCTGCACAAAGCGCGCCATCGCCTCGTATGCGGCCGGCGCCGTCTCGCGGATCCGGTGCACCAGCTCGTGCGTCATGGCGGTCCGCACAGGATCGTCCGCATCCAGCGCGATCGTGATCACACCGTCGGCGTACTTTGCGTTTGATCCGCCGCTCTCCACCCGATCGGCAAAGCGGATCTGCGTGCCGGAGATCTTCGCCAGCGCGTCCAGCAGCCGGATGTCGCGGCTCTTGAGGTTCGCCTTGCGCATGTTGGCGTCGCGCACCAGGATCGCGTCGCCGCCCTTGTATGCCGCCTGCGCCGCCCGCTCCGCGTCGGTGTTGGCGGCAGCTTCGGCCGCCTCGATCATGCTCTGCGGGATCACCTGCGCGGCGTTGTCCTTTGCCTGCTGCACGTCCTCGCCGGAAAGCGCGGCGTTGTAGACGTCGGCATACGTCTCCGACGCCTGTTTCATTCCGACGCCGGCGGCGGTCGCCTCCGCGACCGTGCTCTGGAAGCCGCGCAGCCCGTTCTTTCCGAGCGCCGCGGCTGCCTCCATTCCCGGCGCCTCCAGCGCCAGCTGCTCAAGCGCCGTCTGCTTCGCCTGTTTCTCCTGCTCGGCGATCTCCAGCTTTCGCTCCTGTTCGCGCAGGATCGCGGCGTTTTCGTTCGCGTTCGCGCCGATCGTCTTCAGCGCCGTATCCGTCAGCACCGTGTTCGCGGTGTTTTGCACGATGGCGTTTCCGAGTATCGTCCCGCCACCCGTCGCCGCGCCCAAGATCATGCCGCTGCGTTTTGCTCCCTTGGCGCGCGCCAGATCGGCATAGTCCTGCTCCGTTTTCGGGTTACTGACGTGATCGATCGTTCGGAAAAGTTCTCCGATGAAATCGATCATACCGGGCATTCCCGCTTTGTCGGCAACGTCTCCGCGCGTGATCTTTGTCACCCGCCCGGCGGCGATTGTACTCAACTCTTGGATGAACTCCTCATAGCCTTCCTCTTCGAGGTTAAAGCCCCACTTCAAGAGTGATACACCGATCCGCTGAAACAGCGGCTTTGCCGCCGTCAACGCTGCCTTCCCGCCGATCCCCAGCGCCTTCAGCGCGGCGGAGCCGCCGAGCAGCGCCCAGTCGGCAAGCGTGTCCGCGCTCTCGATGACGCCCTGAATGACCGCGTCGTTCCGCGCCATCGTCCGCGCCGTCTCGTCGTCGACGCCGGCGTCGATCAGCTCCTTGTACGTCGAGCCGCGGATCAGGCGATCCATCGCGCCGCCGGACGCGATCGCGCTTCCGTATTTTGCCGCGTCCTTCGGGCCAAGCGCCCACCACAGCGTTGCTGCGCCGATCAGACCGCCCACGATCTTCGCCTTGGCGAGATACACCTGCTGCGGCAGGTTTTGCGCGACCTCATTCACGACCGCCTTGCGGATCCCGTTGAAGATCGTGCCGTCGTCCGCCTGCGCAGCCTCCAGCGCCGGCGCGTTCTGCTTCATGGCGTGGTCTGCCAGCGTCTCCAGCGCATCGGCGTAGCGCCGGTTCCATTCGGAGCCGACGTCCATGTAATCCGCCCACGCGAGCGACGTGTCGTTACCTATATCGCCAAGCAGATAATTCACGCCGAACTGGTTCTCGACGTTTTCCCGCCGCGTTGTCTGGGAATCAATGATGTATTTCGCGCGGTCGATCACGCCGCCAACGATCTGTTTGCCGTTTTCATACGCCGTTGCCAGCGCGTCCAGCAGCGACGTCTCGCCGAAAACGTCTTTCAGCAGGATCTGTCCCGGCTTTTCCGGCATATCCTTCTGCCCGAACTGTCTGCCTGCCTGTTCGCCCATCTTTTCGACCTTGTGTTCCTGTCCTGCCTCCGTTGCCTGCAGCATCGCGGCAAGCGCATCGTCCGCGATCAGCTTCTGACCGGCAACATCGGCAGCACCCGGCGTATCGGCACGTTCCAGCGCGGCGCGCTCCGAATCGCTGCGCCGTGCAAGTCTGCTGAGATCACTGCCAAGCTCGGCGTCCGTGCCGAACGTCGTGTCGCCGATCTTGATTTCGTTGCCATACCCGCTCCACACAGGCGTGTCCGCAACGTCGCCCCACACGGCGCTGCGGTATGCCTGATACTGCTTGATGGGATCTTCGTCGGCGTTCACCTGCGGCAGCGACGTCATATCCGCCGCTCTGCGCGGCGTCTTATTGTCGTTGTGCGCCTGTGTACGCTCGATTGCCAGCACTGCGTCGTATGCCTGCGCCGCGTCCATCATGGGCAGCGCGTTCAGCACAAGCGTCTGCGCCGTCTGTACGTCTGTCTGCGTCAGCATTTCTCCCGGCTGTTTGTGCAGGATCGTCCCGATCTGCCCGAGCAGAGTGTTGTACGCAGTATCGTCCATTTTGCCGCGAACAGCCGCCCCCGCAGGCAGCACGGGCGTCCCGAACCGCTTCGCCGTTTCTCGGTCGATTCTTCTGTTCCGATCCTCCTCGCGCTCCGGTTCAAACCAATCCGTTCTATCGCTCCCGGAGCCGCTCATATCTCTGCCGTACAGCCGCTGCTGATCCTCGTGGAGTTGCTGCGCATAGATGCTTGCCTGCTCCGGCGTGTCGAACACGCCGAGGTATTTACCGGTCTTTTTGAAGTGCGCGATCGCCTCGTCGTCGCTCAGCAGCACCGCTTTGCCGTTACGCCGCACGATCGTCGGGATCAGGTATTCCTTGCCGTCCATGCCGACGCTGATGCTCCGAACGGTGGAAATACTTCCGTCCGGATTCCGATACTTCGGTCTGAGCCACAGGTCGATATTGCCGAGTCCGTATCTGCCGATCTGCGGCAGCTGCAGCGCCGCCTTCGCCGGATCCGACAGCGACACCGTTCCTTTTTCCGTCGGCGCGGCAAGGTCGATCACCTGACCGCCCGCCGTCGTGATCTCCGCCGACGGCGTTTTCAGCCCCGGCGCAGGCAGCGTCAAAGATGCCTTCGCGGGACTGCCCTTCCGGACAGTCCCGCTTTTTGTCGGTTCCGCAAGATCGATCAGCTGACCGCTTGCCGTCGTGATCTCCGCCGTCGGCGTTTTCAGCCCTGGCGAGGGAAGCGGCAGCACGGGCGTCCCGAACCGCTTCGCCACATCTTCGTCGTTTTTCTTATAATTCGGCAAAATGCTCCTCCGTTTTCTCGTCCCTATTTCCTGTCCCCGTCCCGCCGCGGCGGTGCCTCCCCTGTGCAAGGGGAGGTGGCACGGCGTCAGCCGTGCCGGAGGGGTTGTCGGCCCCTGACGCGCCGGCCCTCTAGTTCATCGCCTTTTCCGCCATCCGCGCCATGCGGTCATACAGCGCTGCGGGGAACCTGTGTCCGTCGAAAAACGCCATCGTTTCGTCGTTGAACTCGTAGCATCTCTGCACGATCTCGCGGTCTGTCTCCTTCGGCAGCTCGATCCCGAAGCCCTCGCAGATCGCGTCCGCGACTGCGCGGGCGATCTTCTCGCGGTTGGCGAGATACAGCTTCAGATCGTCCGGATCGTCCAAAAAGCACACCTCCAGCAGCGCCGAGCTGATCCCGCGCGCCTTGGCGGTGTTGATAACCTTCAGGTTGCTGCGGCGCTTGACGCCTCTGTTCGCAAACCCGAACGATGCAATGGCGCGGCAGATGCCCTCCTCGACCGTCACGCCCTTCTCGTTCGCGGTCACAAGGACCTCCACACCCTTCGTTTTGCCGTCAGCGACCTGCCCGGCTTTAACGGCATTAAAATGTACCTCCAGCAGATACTTGCACCCTGAAGGGAAGACAAGCTGTCCCGCCATCGCGTCACGATAGGCATTCCGGCTCGGATCGCGCACGACGACCTCTACGCCGCACCGCTGCAGCTCGGCAGCGATCAGCGGCACGAGGATCCTCGCCTCGTCCGCCTCCCGATATATCTTCCCGTTGATGGTTCCGGAGCACCCGGGATCTCCCGCGCCGTGCCCGGCGATCATCGTGATCTTCATGTTCTGTCCTCCTTATCGTCTCATGCGCAGCGTCTCGATCAGCTTCGGTCTTTCTGCGATTCGTTCCGGCTCCGCCTCGCTCGCCTGCTGCTGGCGGATATAGTGCGCGATGGCAAGCGCCATCACAAGGTCGTCGTGCTCACCGGGCAGCGCCTCGGGACGGCGGTGCGCGTTGTACGCGAACACCAGCATCTCCTCCAGCGTCGCACGGTCCACGACGACCTCCGGCGTCTCCAGCATCACCTTCACCAGCTCCGCCACGATCAGCGGGCGCGTCACCGACGTCGTCAAAAAGCCGAAGCTCTGCTGATACCCATGTATAAACGTGTCCTCACGCTGGCGCACGAACTGCCGCGGATACCGCAGCCGCTCAAGTTCCCGCGTCGGGAACGTCGAATAGTTGTTCTCAATGCCGACCAGCGCCGTGTTGTAGTTGAGACCGAGGCAGTAGATCTGCCGCGCATAGTCCACCTCGTCGTACTGCTGTCGCAGCACGGCAACCTGTTTTCCTGTGCGGCAGTCCAGCACCTGAGCGGTGAAAAAGTCGCTCCCGTCGCCTGCGGTGTCGCCGCCCAGCACGTACGGCACGCCCTTTTTCGGCTGCTCGTAGATCTTCACCGCGCCTGCGCTATGCTCCGTGAAGCGGACGTTCGTGATCTGCAGACCGTCATAATCGTACTCGAACGAGCCGACCGTCTCCGGCTCCGGCAGCTCCGGGATCCTGCGCGCGATCGCCTCGTTGTCGAAGACCGGATTGCCCGACGTCAGGAACGCCTCGTCCGGGCAGATCGGAAACTCCTGCCGGAACAGCGCCTCGTCGCCGCCGCAGTTGTTGAGGATGCTCCAGCGCCGCCATTGCAGCTGCTCGTCCGTCAGTCCGTACTGCGCGGCAAGCGCCCGCTCCTCGTCCGTCCATTCCGTCCCCGGCGCGACCGCCATGCGGTACTCGGGGTTTTCGTGCCAGCCGAAGAAGACCGGCACAAAGTCGCTCTCTCCTCTGACGGCGGCGTCCCATCGCTTTTTGAATTCGTCCAGCCCGTTTGCCGTCGATTCGATGACGACCATCGTCCCGGGCTCCGACGGCACCGCCTGCATGATGCCGCCGAGCGTCGCCGCTTTGTCGCCGGGCCAGAACGCGAACTCCGACACGTGTACGTTTTGGAGTGTGTCCGATCTGCCGATCCCGTCGCCGCCCGCCGTCAGGCAGCGCAGAGAGCTTCGCAGACCGTGGCGGCCGCCCTTCGCGGGGTTGTCGAAGATGATCTCCCGCGCGTTGCTGTTTCGGACCATCGGACGCACGGGCTTCGGCAGCTCGCCAAGAAAAAGCTGCGACATACGAAACAGGTTTGCCGTCGCGTCGTCACGGTGCGCCACCACCAGCGACCGCACGTTTTCGCGCGTCGCGGTGTCGGCGAAGATCAGCCCCTGCACCATCGTTGAGAAGCCGAGCTGCCGCGCCTTCAGGATGATGATGCGGATCGGCTTTCCGGCACGGTGCTGCTCGCGGATGATCCCGTACAGCCGCCGCTGCGCGCCGTTCAATCGAAACGGCACGATCTCGCTCTTTTTCGTTTTGATTTTCAGGAAATTCTCGATGTACTCTCCCGCGTTGCGGATATTCATGCAACCGCCTTCCGTCCTTCATCCCTCGTCCCGATCAGAACTCCCGTCCATTGCTCACGGATCGCAAGAAATCCTCCAGCTTCTCTCCTGCGTCGACCTCGACCTTGACCGCGATCCCCATCAGCGCCGCCTGCGTCTTGATCGCCTTCACGGCGCCGTTCGCGTCGAACATCCACAGCCCGTCGGGCTCCCAGCTCTTCGTGTCGCTGTTGTAGCTCAGATGCGGCTCCGCCGTCATGCAGCGCCGCTTGATCTCCTCCAGCTCCAGCGCCAGCTTCTCGGCTGACAGCCCGAGCCCGTCGTAGATCTCCTTTGCGTACGCCTTGCGCGCAGCAATGATCTTCGGATCGCGCAGCATCCGGCTTGCCTGCGAGGCGGCGTTCTTGGCGCTGTATCCCGCCTTGATCGCCGCCTGCTCCTGTGTCGCGCCGGCAAGCAGCTCCGCAACGAAGCGTTTTTGCCTGTCCGTCAGCTTGTCCATATCGTCTGCCCTCTGTTATGCTTTCGCGTCCTCGTCCGGTATATCTGCCGCGTCGCCGCGGCTCTTCAGCACCTCGATCGCCCGCAGGATCACCTTCGGGATCGGCACGCCCATCAGCCCCGCATTCTCCACGATCGAAAGCGCCTCGTTTGCGCAGAACGCGATCACAACCGCGTCGCGGACAAAATCCGTGTGCAGCATGACGTCGAGACGGCAAGCCACCAGCACGATCAGCAGCGTCAACCCCTTGCGGCACAGTCCCTTCCAGCCGGCGCGGCTCTCCAGCGCGCCGCTCTCCGACTTCTTGCTCTTGTGAAACACGCCGGCGACGATCACGCCGGTCAGATAGTCGACGCCCATCAGGATCATCAGCGTCAGCAGCGCGTCGTCCCAGCCGCCGAACACCGATGCGATCGCACCGCCGACCGTCCCGAGTATTGCCAGAATCCCCGTTTTTGTCATATCGGTTGTCTCCTTAATCCGTAAGAATGTAATACGTTGCGCCGTCCTGCGGCGCGTCTGTCGTCAGTACGGCGTTTGCCGTTTCAATGTCATTCCCGTCGTACAAATCCCATGTTTGTATTGCCTCCATGAACGACGATTTTCCCTTTACGCTCGTCCCGACGGCGGACAGCAGTCTCCCGTGCCACGGGACCGGATCGCCGCCTTCGGACGTGTCAACGATCGTCACTTCGGGGTTTTCCGCGCCGCTGATAACGTCTGCCCAAGTCGTGCCCGCCGCGCAGAAAAGCGTATAGGTGTCGAAGCCGACGACGCGGAACACGACCGGCACGGCTTTCAGTGACCGCGTACCGATCAGACAGTCGTAGGAGAATACGCCCGTGCCGCCTTTTGATACGGTAAAAACATTCTTGCGCGATCCTTCGCCGTTGCCCCATCCGACAATGAACACCTGATTCGTGTCGCCCTTGCTGTAAACGCCGCAGGTGAACTGCCCCGCCGTCGTGGCATAGGTGAAGCGCCCCACCGCGACCGAGCCGCGGGACTGCGCGACGGTGCTTTCGCCTAGCG
>JAFSXP010000218.1 GCA_017443965.1 Oscillospiraceae bacterium | reverse complement strand
GGTCGGCGAGATGGGGCCGTCGGAATTCGTCGTCGCCATCCTGATCGCGGACCTGGCGTCGATCCCGATGCAGGACATCGGCATCCCGCTGCTGTACGGTCTGATCCCGATTTTGACCGTCATGGCGCTGGAGGTGATCTTTTCGTATCTGTCTCTGAAGAGCGTCGGCTTTCGCAAGCTGCTGCGCGGCTCGCCGGTGGTGCTGATCGAGAACGGGAAGCTGCTGTACCGCAATCTGCGCATGACGCGCATCTCCGTGACCGAGCTGACAGAGTATCTGCGCGAAAGCGGGGTCGCCGATCCCACGCAGGTGCAGTTTGCGATTTTGGAGACGAGCGGCAAGATCACGGCGCTGCGCTACGCCGAGTATGAGCCGCCCTGCTCCGAGACGCTCGGCGCGGAGGCGCCGCCAATAGAGCTGCCCGTCGCCGTCATCAGCGACGGACGGTGGATCGCGGAAAATCTGAAGCTCGTCGGAAAAGACCGCGCGTGGGTGGAAAACTATCTTGCGCAGCGCGGGTGCGGCGTGAAGGACACGCTGCTGCTGACGCTGACCGTGTCCGGCAAGGCATATCTTGCGCGGCGGGAGGACGGCGCATGAAAAGGCTGTGGATCGCGCTTTCAACGCTCCTTTTTCTCTTTGCGCTGTGCGCGGCGGGAAAAGCCGCCGTGACGGTGCGCGTGGACGCGATGCTGGAGCATTTGGCTCGGACGCAGACCGCCGCCGCGCAGGGCGATTTCGGCGATGCGTCGAACGCGGCAAAGGAAGCGGAGGACTATTGGCTTCAAAACGGCGTGCTGCTGGGCTCACTTCTGCGGCACGACGAGGCGGACGGCGTTACCGCGCAGCTTGCCGAGCTCCGCGCCTACGCCGAGACCGGCGACCGCGACGAGCTGCTTGCCGTGTGCGCGGCGGCGATGCGGCAGCTCGAACACATCCGCGAGATGGAATCGCCGCTGGTGCAGAACGTGCTGTGATAACGGGGCGTGACAGGGCGAAGAGAGACGGAGGGGGTTACACAGCAGCATCGTACTGCGGTGTTCACCCCCTCAGTCACGGCTGCGCCGTGACAGCTCCCCCGGAGGGGGAGCTTTTTCTACCCCTTGGTCAGCCGCAGAGGCTGACAGCTTCTCTCTCAAGGGGCGCTTTGCGGCGCACCGAGGTCGTCGCGCCCTACTTGGGAAGAAACAAAAAACGGGACGAAGCGATTGCTACGTCCCGTTTTTCGATCAGATGTGCAGCACCGCGGTGGCGACGCCGAAATAGATCAGCAGCGACAGCGCGTCGACCATGGTGGTGATGAACGGGCTTGCGCAGACCGCGGGGTCCAGCCCGATCTTCTTCGCCAGCAGCGGCAGCGTACAGCCGATCAGCTTCGCCGCGATGACGGTCATCAGCAGCGTGCCGCTGACGACAAGCGCGACCGCGACGCCGTTATACTCCGTCGTCCACAGCATGCCGTCCAGCAGCAGCAGCTTCAAAAAGCCGACGAGCGCAAGCGACAGACCGCAGAGGATCGACACGCGGAACTCCTTCCAGATCACGCGGAAGATGTCGCTCAGCTCGACCTCGCCCAGCGACAGGCTTCGGATGATCGAAACCGACGCCTGCGAGCCGGAGTTGCCGCCGGTATCCATCAGCATCGGGATATACGCGGTCAGGATGACCAGCTTGGAAAGCGCGTCCTCGAAGCTTGTGATGATCATGCCCGTGAACGTGGCGGAGATCATCAGCAGCAGAAGCCACGGGATGCGCTGCTTCCAGACCTCCCACACCGATGTTTTCAGATACGGTCGGTCGGACGGCGTGATCGCCGCCATCTTTTCGATGTCCTCGGTCGCCTCTTCCACGAGGACGTCGACCGCGTCGTCGATGGTGACGATGCCGACGAGCCTGTCCTCGCCGTCCACGACGGGGATCGACGTCAGGTCGTATTTGGCGAGCTGCCCCGCCACAGTCTCCTGGTCCTCGGTGGTGGTGACGGCGACCGCGTTGGGCGTCATCAGCGTTTCGAGCTGCGTACCGTCCTCGGCTAAGATCAGCGCGCGGATGGTCAGCGTGCCGAGCAGCTTGCGCTTTTCATCGACGACGAAGCAGGTGTTGATCGTCTCCTTGTCCACGCCGACGCGGCGGATGCGGCGGATCGCCTCCTCCACCGTCCTCTGCGGCAGCAGCGACACATACTCGGTCGTCATGATGCTGCCCGCCGAATCCTCCGGATAGTGGAGGATCTCGTTGATCATGCGGCGCTTTTCGGGGTCCGCCTGCTGCAGGATACGGCTGACGACGTTCGCCGGCATCTCCTCGACGATGTCCGCGGCGTCGTCTACGTACAGCTCGTCGACCATGTCGCGCAGCTCGGCGTCGGAGAAGCCCGTGATCAGCAGCTCCTGCTGCTCCGGCTCCATCTCGACGAACGTGTCCGCCGCCAGCTCCTTCGGCAGAAGCCGGAACAGCAGCGGCAGAGACGACTCAGGCAGGTCCTCGAACAACGCGGCGATGTCGGCTGCCGCCATGGTGCTGAAGACGTCCTTCAGCGTGTTGTACTTCTTTTCCTCCAGAAGCGACGCGATCATCGCATCCAGAGCAATGGTTCTCTCCTGTGCCATCGTCTTACCTCCTTATCGTGTTTTTGGAAGCAAGACACGGTTTGCGATCAGATCGGAACAGGACGCGATCGCGGCTTTTCCGTCTGCCGTTCGCCGTGCCCTGTACTGCCGGGAGCGTCCATATTCCCACCTCGCTTCAAAATGATCTCAATTTATTTTAGACCTGTTTTTCGCGGCTGTCAACCTCCATCTTTCGCAAAAAGTGACAGAAAAAAGCTTCCCCGCGGGGAAGCTTATTTCTGCGGCGCATCAGTCGATCAGGCCGTGGTCGCGGTCCCAGCTCTCCTGCGCGACGGCGATCCACGTGTCGCGGTAACCGAGCCCCTCCAGCTCGCTGACGTAATTGTGCCAGTCGGCGTCGCTCGACGGGTCCCAGATGCCGTTGCAGAAGTTTGCGCGGGCGGTCTTGTAGTAGCTTGTGATGTCGGAGTTCGCGTCGGAATATGCCTCGTCGTTTTCCGGCGTGCGCTCGACCAGATACAGCATCTGCGCGGGCTGTTTGCCGTTCGCGTAGTTTTCGATCTGCGCCTGCAGACCGAGACTCAGCGCGGACGCCCAGCTGCCGTCGCCGAGATCCATGGCGTACTGCCAGTAGCCCTCGGAGCGGATGCCGTTATGTCCGGCTTCGTGCCACATGACGTTGTTGACGCCGGTGCTTGCCTGCGGGTCGAGCAGCTCGATCCGCGCCCTGCCGCCGAGGTTGCCGGGCAGCGTATTGTCCTCGTCCACGTACTTCCAGTCCCTGCCGGGCACGCCCCAGCGCGCGCGGAGGAACGCCTCGGGCGAGGACAAAAAGTCCAGCAGACGGAACGCCAGCTCGGGGTCCTCGCATTCGCTCGTGATGTAGGTGCTGTAGCCGGCGCTGTCGCAGCGCACAGGCGCCCAGCCGCCCTTGCCCGTCGCGTCGGCGAGCGGCGCGAGCGCCTCATAGGCGAAAATGCTGTCGTTTCCCGCCTCGAACACCACGTCGCCGGGACCGGCGAAGACGCCGAGCGTCAGATCGCCCGACGGGTTGACGAGCGCGTTCAGCTCGGTGGTCGACATCGTCCACGTCAGCGGGCTGAGAAGCCCCTCGTTCACCAGCCTGCGCAGATAGATCATCGCCTGCCGGTATTCGTCCTTGTCATAAGGCGCGTCCACCACGCCGTCCTCGACGGTGTATTTGAACATATCGTACTCAAAGGTAAACGCATTTGTGACCCACTGCGTGATGTTATACACGTCGCGGTCGGCATAACCCGCCATCGGGATCTCGTCCTTGAGACCGTTGCCGTTGGGATCGCCGTCACGGAACGCGACCAGCACGTCGTAAAGCTCCTCCACGGTGGTCGGCTTTGCAAGACCGAGCTTATCCAGCCAGTCGCGGTTGATCCAAACCTGCGTCGCCACATCGTCGTTGGGGTTGTTATACAGGCTCGGCACGCCGATCACCGTACCCGTCAGCGGATCGGCGGCGTTCGCCAGCGCGTACCATTCGGCGGTCGCGCACGCCTCGTCGTCCGGATAGTACAGCTGCATTGCCTGCGACATATAGTACGCGTCGGTGGTCATGTAGCCGGCGAGGTCCAAAAATACGCCGTCGCGGACGTAGTCCTTGGCGATGGATTTGCCCACGCCGCTGACGCCCGCGATGATGTCGGGCAGCTCCTCGCCGCCCGCGACCATCAGCGAAAGCTGCGTGGCGGCGTCGGACGACGACGCGGCGAACATCACAAACTCTAAATGCACGCCGGTCTGCTCCTCGACCCAGCGCGTGAAGTCGTTGTCGACAAAGTCCGTCACGTTGGCGGTCGTCTGCAGACCGATCGTGATCGTCACGTCCTCGCCCGCGGGTACAAGCGGCAGCGCGCCGTCCCAGTTCGTCGAGGAAAACGAACGCGGCAGACCGGTGCGCGCAACCGTTTCGGTCTCGTCCGCGGGCGCGTCGGGTGCGTCGGACGGCTGCGCGGTATCGCCGCAGGCGGCAAGAGCGAACAGCATCACGAACGCGAGAAGAAACGCGATCAGCTTTTTCATGGAAACAACCTCATTTCTTTATCATTTGACAGAACGATCATACCAAACAACGGAAAAAAACGCAAGTCCGGTATTGTAACGACCGTAAGGAATGCTTGCACGTTCGGATCGAAGGATCGGAAAACACAAAACCCGCCGATGTGAAATCAGCGGGTTCGTGAGAATGCGTATCGCTATCCTTGCGTGTGCGCGTTTGTCACAGGAATACCTGTTGCTTTTGCGATTCTGCGCTTGACCTTGGTAACGCAGAGGGCTCGTTTTTTACTGAATGTCAATCCCGGAATTCCCATTATTAAAAAACGCAATCGCACAGCGAAACGCGGGATACTCCGGCGGCGCAGCCGCCTCCGTGACGCTTCGCGTTCGCCCCGCGATAAGCGGGATATGCCGCCTGCGGCGGCATGACACTGCGGATTTGTTCGGCTGACGCCGAACCGCCGCACGCGGCGCTTTTGCTGTCGCAAAAGAAAACCTTGTGTTCGACCACGCAGTGGTGCTCATCGTCCCCCATCTCCACCAAAAAGACGGGGCGGCAAAAGCCGCCCCGTCTTTT
>JAFSXP010000217.1 GCA_017443965.1 Oscillospiraceae bacterium | reverse complement strand
TGCTTCGGCGCGCGCCCACGCGGCGAGACCGCCGTATGCCGCGAGATCGCCCTCGGTCAGAGCCAGCGCGTAGTCGTCGGCGTGGACGTTGAGGAAGCGCGCGAGACGCCCCATGACCGCGATGAACTGTTCCTGCGTCAGCGTGCCGCTGGGGTCAAAGTACCGGGGGCTGACGCCGTTCATGAAGCCAAGGTAGGTGATGGCGCTGACGTCGCGGCTGTACCAGCGGTCGGCGGGCACGTCGGCAAATCGGCCGGTATTCTGACCGGCGACGTTCAGCGCCTGCGCCAGCAGCGCGGCGAGCTCCGCGCGCGTCAGCGTGGCGTCGGGGCGGAAGTGCCCCTTGCCGTCGCCGGCGAGGACGCCGTAGACGCCCATCGTGTCGATCTGCGTGGGATAGGCGCTGTCCGCGAGGTCGGTGAAGCGGCGGTCGGCATAGTCGACGCCGAGCCGCTTCGCGGCGTCCGCGGGGAGCAGCTTCGAGACCGTGCCGCGGGATACGCAGCTGACCGCCAGATCGGGCGGCAGGGCGGCGAACAGCGCGCTGAGCGCGGCTGCGTTTTTGCGCGCGGCGGGCAGATCGACGTAGAAATCATGCCCGTTGAGCGAAAAACCCAGATATTCGCCGGACTTCGGCTCTTTTACCGTCAGCAGCGCCGCCACGTCCGCGGCGAGCTCGTCGGGGACGAGCAGCGTCGGGATCACGCCGATGCGGTCGGTGGTGTTGCCGTCGGAGCAGTAGAAGCGGTACGCGGTGACCTTGAGGGAGTCGCCGTCGAACAATTCGGGATACTTTTCCTCGTCCAGCACGATCTGCGCCGTGCCCTTGCCGTAGGTGCGCGAGCCGATGACGATGCCCGCGTCCTGTGCGCGGATGCCGCCGGAGAGGATCTCGGACGCGCTGGCGGTGTAGCCGTTGACCAGAACGATCGCGGGCTTGTCGGTTTCCCGGTCCGCAAGGTAGAGCGTGTAGAACGAACTGCCGTCGTTCAGGCGATAGTAGAGCTTGGGGCCGGCGCCGGTAAAGTCGCCCAAAGTGCCCACCGCCGCGTCCGCCAGGCCGCCGAGATTGCTGCGCAGGTCGACGACCCAGTGCTCCACGTCAGCGTCATGCGCGGCGATCCCCTCGCTGAAATAGGATCCCGTCTGCGAGCCGAAGCTGTTGCAGTCGATGGTGCCGACGCCGTTTGCCGCCGTGACGGTCGTGTTGTGCAGCTCGACGGTGCGGCGCTCCAGGCGGTAATCCTGCACCGTGCCGTCCGGGTGGCGGACGGTGAGGTTGACGTAGGTTCCCGCCTCGCCGACGATGAGGCTGCGGTGCGCCTCCCCGGCGGGTGCGCAGCTGACGCCCTCGATGGCAATGATGCAGTCGTCGAGCTGCAATCCGGCGTCCTTCGCGTCGCCGCCGTCGAGCAGCATGGTGATGCGGATGCCGTTTGCCGTGTATTCGATGCCCGCGCCGATGCCGGTGACGCTGGACTCCTGCTCCACGCCGGCGGTGAACTCCTCATAATCGACGGCGCTCATGTAGTAGGTGTACGGATCGCCGACGGCGGCAAACAGCTCGTCGAGCGTTTTCGCGTCATACGCCGCGGCGGGCAGGGGATCGACGTAGTTTTCCTCCAGCAGATGAAGCGCGTCCTCCACGGACAGCGCGCTGACGGAGGTCAGACACAGCGTGAGGGCGCAGAGCACGGCGCAGAGCCGGCGGGTGATTCGTTTCATGTTCTTTCTCCTTGCATCGGTTTTCCAATCCAGTGGACATTATAAGACCAAAGAACGCAAAATGCAAAGTCAATTATTGTAGTTTGCCTTTTTTTGGACTATACTGATAATAAATTTGTCCGG